>CBDUOF010000254.1:0-8128 GCA_965368765.1 uncultured Anaerolineae bacterium
GGGGAGACAAAAGGGCAACAGGTAGAGATACTTTGCCATTGGATATTTATTTCAGCAAACAAACGGGGTTAATTCAGGCAGTGAGGAAACAGGTTCTCGTTACTGTTCGGGCGCGTTACGCATTGGCCAAATAATGGGCCGTGCGCAAGATGCCGATGACGCTTTTAGCATCCTGAAGACGGCCGTTCCAGGCCATCTCTACCAGCTCAGTCAGCGACATCGGGGTCACTTCAATCATTTCATCTTCATCGCCGGGAAGCGGTGCAGGGGTAAGGACTTCTGCTAAGTACAGCTGCATCAGCTCATCAGAAATGCCGGGGGCGGGCCAAAGCTGGCCGAGCGGGGTGAATTTTTGGGCACGATGGCCCGTTTCCTCGCGCAGTTCTCGTTGGGCACAGGCCAGCCAATCTTCATCCCAGCCCCGTGTGCCGGCTGGCAGCTCCAAAATGGTTTGGTAAAGCACGTGCCGATATTGGCGCAGCATTAATATGTGTGGCTCCCCCGCCTGCATGTACAGTGGAATAAGCACGACAGCACCCGGATGCTCAATAGCACCTTTCTCTATGGTACGGCCGTTGGGAAGCTGAAGCTTGTCCAGCCGCAGCCGCCAACCATCACCTTGTTGCCACAAGGGTTTGGAATCGATTCTTTTTGGCATGGGGAATGAGGTGTAGAGAGTAGAGATTGAGCACTCTCCACTCTCCACTCTCGCTAATTGCTTGGCGGAATCTTAATTATCTGGCCCACGTCCAACACGTTGGGGTTGGCAATATTATTGTACGCTGCCAACTCCTCGATGGTGAAGCCGTACTGTAAGCCAATGCGGAACAAATTTTCACCAGCTTGTACCACATGGGTACGTTCCGTGGTGACGGGTGGTACGGCCGTTGCTTCGGTGCTAGGCGGTACGGGCGTTGCTTCCAACACAGTCCCTTCAGCCGGAATGATGAGCACTTGCCCAACGTCCAGCGAATCCACATTGGATAGATTATTAGCCGACACAATGAGTTCCACAGGAATGTTGTATAGCACACTCAGGCCAGTAATCGTGTCACCGGCAACAACGGTGTGGCTAACTTCACCACGGGGCTCACTGTTATCTGGTTCGGCGGTGGCTTCTGCGCCAGGAACGGCCGTTGCGTCCGTTGCGTCACCATCAGGATTGGTGGTGGGAACCACAGCAGGGTCCGTTGTCGGGATTGCATTGGGATCTGTGGTTGGAATGGCCAGTGTGGCGGGCAAAATTGGATCAGCTGTCGGGCTTTCATCACCTGAGTTGATAGGGCGTTCACAGGCAACGAGTGTCAAGGCCAAGATAGCCAGTGCTGGTAACCACCAGCGGGAATGAATCAAACGGTTCATTGAATTCTCCTACCTTTTTATTACAAAAGATCAGTCGCTTCTTATGTTAATAATTAGTAAACATAACGCAGTCTACCATAGGCGAAAATGAGCGTCAAGTGAGTGGCAACTGCGTGGCGATTGTCGAGAGCGAGGCTTCTGTTTCGCTGTGCATAAGGTGATAAGCTATAATTTCGCCCCATGCCGTCTGAACAGCAAACTGGTTCAAACGGTGGCGCAGGCATTGGGCGCGTGGGTATCAACGCCCATCTGCTTTCGGGGGAGGCTGGCTATCGTCGAGCAGGCATCCACCATTATATTGCTCAAGTTTTGCGCCATCTGCCCTGGGAAGAGGGTGAACCAAACTACGTTGTCTTTACGCAACAGAACAAATTATTTGATGATAAGCCGGGAATAACGGCCGTTTCTAGTCGTCTGCCCACCGAAAAGCGCCTGCTGCGAATTTTCTGGGAGCAGGTCATTTGGCCCTGGCAGGCCTGGCGGCGCGGGTTAAGACTGCTGCACAGCATGGCGTTTGTAACGCCCATCATGGAGCCTTGTCCCACTGTCATTACAGTGTATGATCTCAGTTTTTTGCATTTTCCAGAGCGGTTTCCGCCACTGCAGCGATATTATCTGAGCAGCCAAACACGTCGCTCCTGTCGGCGAGCCAAGCGCATTATTACTATCTCACAGTCCAGCCGCCAGGATGTGCATCACTTTTTTGATGTGCCTCTGAGCCGGATTGATGTGGTTGTGCCGGGGGTTGATGCCGTATATCGACCCTTGGCAGAGACGGCCGTCTCTGCCTTCCGAGCAAATCATGGATTAGAACGCTTTGTGCTGCATGTCGGCACGCTTCAGCCGCGCAAAAATATTTCTGTTCTCATCGAGGCGATGGCGCGGCTGGAAGATCCAGAAGTGAAGCTGGTTTTGGTGGGCGGCAAAGGGTGGCTGTATGATGATATTTTTCGGCAGGTGCAGACATTGGGCTTAATTGAGCGGGTCATCTTTACTGGTTATGTGCCGGATGATGAGCTGCCGCTTTGGTATAACGCAGCAGAGCTGCTCGTCTTCCCTTCACTTTATGAAGGCTTTGGCTTACCCATACTGGAAGCAATGGCGTGCGGCACGCCGGTGATTGCTTCCAACAGTTCGTCTATTCCTGAAGCGGTTGGCGAGGCAGGAATGCTTTTTGCTCCAAGTGATGTGGAATCGTTGGTCAATCAGATGACGGCCGTTTTAACCAATTCCGACTTACAAAATAAACTATGTCAACAGGGGCTGCAACATGCCCAAACTTTTTCCTGGGCGCGGGCGGGGCTGGCAACAGCCAAAATTTATCGTCGCGCCATATTAGAAAAATGAGTCATCAAAGAATCCGTATTGCTACGATCTTAACTGATCTGCTCTTGATAAATGTTGGCTTTGCAATTGCCTATGTTATTCGTTACAGATGGCAATGGTTTTTGCCTGTCGATGAGCGCTTCTTTGAACCATACGGCCGTTACATTAGCCAGCAAATCGTCTTAAATATCTTATTAATCATCACCTTTGCCCAAGTACGCGTTTGGCGGCGGAAGCGTGGTGAATTTTGGGTCGATGAACTGTCCCGCATCACCTATGCAACGGCTGCCGGCGTTGGCTTGATGAGCATGATTGCTTTCTTTGTCCAGCCAGAACCATTTTCCCGCCTTATGCTTGCCTGGGTATTTCTGACCATTGTGCTGCTTATTGGCCTGGCTCGGTTGTTGCGTCGCCTGCTGTTGGGGATTCTTTACCAGCGGGGCATTCTGGCGGACCGCGTCCTGGTGATTGGTTCTGGCGAGGTCGGGCGCAGCCTGATTCGCACCCTGCTGGCTCGGCCAGATTTGGGCTATCAGGCGATGGGCTATCTGCATGACGGCCTAAGCGAGAACAACATTGGGTTAGGCCGTATTCCCAACCTGGGCACATTTACCGATCTACAGAAGACGCTGGCAGAACGGCCGCAGCTGCACACCGTTTTCATTGCGTTGCCGGGCGAAATGCACCAACAAATTGCCCAACTGCTGCACATTTGTCAGCAGCATGGGGTGCGCGCCCAGGTAGTCCCAGACCTGCTTCAGCTGAGTATGAACCGCGTAGAGTTTAATAATATGGCGGGGATTCCAACGCTTGGCGTGCGGGATGTGGGCATTAACCGCGTACAGCAAACTTTGAAACGATTGCTGGATTTGGTGGTCATTCTCATCGGTGGGATTCCTGCGCTGCTGGCAACGGCAGTAATTGCCCTGGCCATCAAGCTGGATTCCTCTGGCCCAATCATTTACAAAGCAACACGCATTGGCAAAAACGGCCGTCCCTTCCAAATGTATAAATTTCGCTCCATGGTAGTAGATGCCGATCAGCACAAGGACAGATTGAAACAGTTCAATCAGGCAGATGGCCCTATTTTCAAGATGAAAGATGATCCCCGCATGACGCGCGTGGGGCGCTTTATTCGCCGGTTGAGTCTGGATGAGTTGCCCCAAATTTACAATGTGTTGCTGGGGCAAATGAGCCTGGTGGGGCCACGCCCCCCGCTTGGGGAAGAAGTCGCAGATTATAAGCCGTGGCATAAGCAGCGCCTGTCTGTCATTGGGGGAATTACGGGGTTATGGCAGGTAAGCGGCCGTTCCGATTTAACGTTTGATGAGCTATGTCTACTGGATATTTATTACATCGAAAACTGGTCGCTGGCTCTGGACATTCGTATTTTGCTGCAAACCATTCCACACTCGCTTTTTGGCCGTGGCGCCTATTGACCTTGACGGTCCAAAAATCCCATTGAAGTAATAACCTTAGACTTTGAAACTGAAAAAAGTGTGGTGCTACGGTATCGTGATTGGATCCAGATAAACCAAATCGCGATTCTGCTCGTCTGCCTGTGTAACCTGCAAGCGCTGTCCCGTTTCGGCAATGTAGAGCCCAATTTCTAGTTGGTAACTACCCGTTGGCGTATCTGGCGGCAGCTGGATTTGATAGCTGTCGAGGACAACTTCGTTGGCCAGCCAGCGGCTGGTGGGGTATTGGTTTTGCCGGGGCATCACATCTTGCTGCCACAGGCACGGGGTGCAGTTGCCGTCAGCCTGCAACACGTGCGCAAAAACGGTGTAATCATTGCTAGGCGCGGCCTGTGCCCGCCAAATTAGGTCGAGCTGATACTGGTTTTCAGCCAGTGGCTTGAGCGTATAGCCAAGAAGATTAATTTCATTGCCAAATGTAGCAGGCAACGGCCGTTCAAATTCAGGCACTGCAAAACGCCGCTCGGTTACTGTGACCCGTAAAGGTCCAAGGTCAGCCGTGGCCAGGGTAGCATCGGCCCCGTCCAAAAAGCGTGCCATCAGACGGTACTCCCCCCCCACAATATCGTTTGGCACCTGCACCGTGTGCCAATCAATGAGAAATTGAGGTGTTTGCCAACTAATAAACGGATACGTACCGTGAACAGGCTGCGTGTTGGTCAAAATACGCCCTACGTTATTGTTGGCTATCAGCTCCAGGCGGATGGTAGTGCTAGGCACAAATTGGCTCGCTTGCCACCACAGGGCCACATCAACCGTTTCCCCGGTTGCTGCAGCTAGGGCGCCTCGCTCCACACCTAACAATTCTAGCTGTGGTCTCACCTGCTGGCGCAGCGGCATGGGCGGCTGGGGTAAAGTCCGGGGTGGCTCACCCGCTAAAATGGTGACGTTTTCGATCAGATACGTGTTGCCAGCGTAACGGCCGTTTTCATCTAACCGTGGCAACCGTTCCCCACTGCTGCCAGAAAACAGTCCGACGCGCAGCTGATAGCCACTGCCCAAAGGCGTTCCCGGTGGAATGGGAACCTCCACGCGCTGCACAATTGTTTCGCCGCGCGTCCATTGCCCAGACGGGTAGGCAAAGGTTTCTACCTGGCTCCAGCGATGTTCCCAGGCGTCTTCAAAATGGATGAATGGAGTGAAATCGGCCGTTCGGTCCAGACCAACTTGCCAATAAAGGAACAAAGGCAGCGTTTCTCCGGCCGCTACGGCATCACCTGTTCCGGCACCCAGATCGTAGCCCAGCAGGGTGATAGCGTTACCAAAGTTGATCATCAATGGCTGCGATGGCGAAATCTGTGGCGTGGTGGTTAGCTCGTAGGCAATAAATGCCTGGCTGCCGTCGGGCCCAAACGTGTTGGGCAACAGCTTTGCCTGGGAATAGTAATCAATGGCCCAGCGAGGCAAGGGACTGTTGTAAGGGAAAATATAAATCGCTTCTTGGCGGGGGGGAAAGACGACTGCTTCACTATTGGGTAGCCATTTTACCTGTTCATATTTTTCACTCAAATAGGCGAGTGTGGGATGCTGATAATGTAATGCCGAAACGTAGATACTCTTTCCGGTGGTGTCTAGCTGATCCAGGAAAGGCGCAACGGCCGTTAAATCCCCGTCAGTTTCGTAGTAGACGGCCGTATCTGTGCCCCATACCCGAAAGTAAAGCCGCTCCGTGGCCAAGCCGCCCACCATGAGTGCCAGTACGCCAATGGCCAGAATGGCGGGCGTTAACCGGATTCGTTTAAATTGATTACCTAAATCGCTGACAAACAGCATCAGGCCGGCGCCGGGAAGGAAAAAGATAAACGGAATCAGACCAATGGCGCGTAAGTTGCTGGGCACCAATTCATTGGCTGCTAGAGCAGTGGGCAGCAGCATAATGAATGGGGCCAGCAGCAGCAACAGCACGTTGGCTCGCTGCCAATCTGCCTTCAAACTTCGCCAGCGCCAAATCAGCATCATCCAGCCCACCAGCAACAGGCCGCCCCAAAACCAGTCGAACAACGGCCGTTCTGGCAAATTAAAGCGAATGTAAGGGTCGCCCACTAAAAAAAACATCTTCAATGACTGGAGAATGCTTTCTTCAAGGCTTAATGCCGCTTCGCCGGGGGCCACCTGGGTAATACGGACCCAAAAGGCGTCTGGATTGGCTACGAAAAAGCCAAGGAGTGGTGCCAAAACAATGAGCGCCACCCCGCCAACCAGCAGCAGTTGCAGCCAGCGTTGCCGCCAGTTTGCCCCAACCAGCAGCGGCAAGCAGGCCAGCAGCAGCAGGACGGGAAACAGTCGAGCGGCCAAATAAGTGTAGGCAGTCAATCCCAGAAAAATTCCGGATACTAGCAGCCACTTGCGAGCATCCAGCCGAATGCCACGTAATAGGGCTGCAGCGGTCAAAGCCTGCAGCAGCGGCTGCGTGATGGCCCGAAAGCCCAAATGACTAAACAGCAGATGCCAAAAGCTAATGGCCAATAGCGCTGCTGCCACCAGGGCCACCCGTCGATCCCTGAATAGCTCCAGTCCCAGCCAATATGTGGCAGCCACCGTCATAATACCGATCAAAGCGGCCGTCAGGCGCAGGGTAAAGAGAGAATCACCTAGCAAGCGCATTAAGCCACCGGCCAGGTAGAAAAACAGCACTTCTTTGCCCGTGTAGCTGGTTATAAAAACTGGACGTTCCCCTTTGAGGCCGATCTCTGCCGCCAGAATCCCGTTTGCAGCTTCATCAAAGTGTACGCCTGCGGGTACCTGCGGTAAATTGGCCAGGCGCAGGGTCGAGGCTGTCATCAGGCAGAAGAGCATAAAGAGCAGAGCGTGTCTGTGCTGGATGCGTTGCATGGCTGGATTTTATCTGGGGAAGGGTGGTTCGTCGATCTGGCGGAGCATTTGTGAATAATTACACTTGCGTAGGTTTTGCGTAGGCTCGACGTAGGTGCGACGTACAGACCTTCGTAGGCAATTGGTATAGAATCTTTATCGAAGGGTAAAAATCTCTTCTTCTTCTCCTCCTTTTAACGAGGGTCAGGTTTCGGCGTTCCTGACTCTCAAAACAATGACCGGGCTGGCATTTTGCCAGCCCGATTTTATTTCCACCATCGGTTGCGTATAATTCCCACCTATGTCTAATGAGAATAATAACTTAGAGGAAACGGCCGTTTCCAACAGCCGTTCCCTGGTAATGCGTGCAGCTGGTCTGGTAGGCGCTGCCGTTCTGCTCAGTCGCATTGTGGGGCTCATCCGCGAAATTGTCATCCGTTCTAATTTGGGTATCACCACACTACCAGCTGAGGCGTATGAAATTGCAGTCCGATTTCCGGAGACGATTTTTCTAATTGTGGCTGGGGGGGCAATTGGTTCTGCGTTTATTCCTACGTTTGCTGCCTATTTTGAGCAAGATGACAGCGTTGGCGCCTGGCGGCTTTTTTCCAATGTGATTAATTTGGTGACGGTAGTGGTAACGGCCGTTTCCTTTCTCAGCATTCTCTTTGCCCCCCATCTTGTGGGCTGGCTGGCAGAAGAAAAGATAGCCAATAACCCGGCCCTACTGCCGCTGACGGTCCAACTCATGCGGGTGATGCTGCTTTCTCCCATTATTTTTGGCGCCAGTGGCGTGATTATGGGCGCCTTGAATGCCCGACAACATTTCTTGCTGCCCGCCCTTGCCCCAACTGTTTACAACGTTGGCATCATTGCCGGTGGCTTGCTTTGGCCATCTCGCAGTCCAGAAGGCATCGCCATGGGATTTGCCGTAGGGACGGTGGTTGGGGCTTTGGGACATTTGCTTATTCAACTACCTGGCTTACGGCAGAAGGAAGGACAGTATACGGCCGTGTTCTCCCTAAGCGATCCCGGTGTCCGTCAGGTGCTCAAGCTAATGTCGCCCCGGGTATTGGGGCTTTCTTTTAGCGAAGTCAACAAGTTCCTCATCATTTTGCTGACTGATCCGATGGCAACTGGCAGCCTGCCAG
>CBDUOF010000255.1:0-8124 GCA_965368765.1 uncultured Anaerolineae bacterium
GGCCGTTCCCAAAATCCGGTACAATAGCGCCATGTCAGAACAGGTTCAGATTGCTGGCTCCGTGGAGCGAATCACCTACTATAACGCCGAAAATGGCTACACCGTTTTGCGGCTCAAGCCAGATTCGCGGGGGATGCTGCCCTTTCGCTACGCCAGCGGGCGCGAGGCGCTCATCACCGTGGTGGGCAATTTACCAGAAGTGCAGCCAGGCGAATGGCTGAAGCTGACGGGTAAGTGGGGCAATCATGCCAAACACGGTCGTCAATTTCTGGCCGAATTTTGCGAACAATCTCTGCCCGCCACCACGGAGGGGATCAAGCGGTACCTTGGCTCTGGCCTCATTCGTGGCGTGGGCAAAGTGATGGCCGAGCGCATCGTCACCCGCTTTGGCGAAGAAACGCTGGACGTGATTGAGTTTGAGCCAGAACGGCTGCAATCTGTCTTGGGCATTGGCAAGAAGCGCGTCGGGCAAATTATGAAGGCGTGGGAGGAGCAGCGGGCCATCAAAGATGTGATGATCTTTTTGCAGTCGCACGGCGTGTCCACCAATTTAGCGACCAAAATTTATAAAAAGTATGGCGATGCCTCATTGGCCGTTGTGCAAAACACGCCGTACAAGCTGGTGCAGGACGTGTACGGCATTGGCTTCAAAACGGCCGATAAAATTGCCCAGGCGTTGGGGTTGGCGGCAGACGATCCGGGGCGAATCGAGGCGGGCATTGCCTACACGCTCAACCGCATGGCTGAAGAGGGGCACGTTTACATGCCGCAGGAGGAGTTAGAGCCAGAGGCGGCAGAGATTTTAGGACTTGAAAACGAGAAGATAACGGCCGTTATCGACCATCTGGAAACCAGCGACTTCATCAAGCGAGAGACGCTCCAGTATTCAATGAATCGTGGTCACAATGCAGCTCTCGGGGAACGGCCGTCTGCCAGTGAGCAATATTCTGTTAGCAACCAAGAAACGCCAATCTCCAATCTTCAGTCTCAAAATATCAGAGAGGAGCGGGCCGTTTACCTGACGCCGTTTTATTTTTCAGAAATTGGGGTCACTAAGCGAATTCAACAGCTCATAGAGCATCCCACAAGCCGATTGGCGGTGATTCGCAATGCCGCACAGCGTCCACTTCGTGAGCAATCCCCAATCGCCAGTCTCCAATCTCCAAATTCCGGCATCCAACTCGCCCCGCAACAGCTCCACGCCATCCAGACGGCCGTTAACAACAAAGTCACCATCCTCACTGGCGGGCCGGGCACGGGCAAAACCACCACCATGCGCGCGCTGCTCGATCTGCTGGATCGACATCGGCTAACCTACGCCCTGGCTTCGCCCACGGGGCGGGCGGCCAAGCGGCTGGCCGAAGCGACGGGGCGCGAAGCCAAAACGGTGCACCGCCTGCTGGAATTTAAGCCGGGGGAAGGATTCGGCCGTTCCGAAAGCAATCCGCTGAATGCCGACATGGTGATTATTGACGAAGCGTCGATGCTGGATTTGATGCTGACCTTCAACCTGCTCAAGGCGGTTTCTCCCGACAGCCACCTGCTGCTGGTGGGAGACGTGGATCAGCTGCCCAGTGTGGGCGCGGGGGATGTGCTGCGCGATTTGATCGATTCGGGGAAAACGGCCGTTGTCCGCCTACAAACCATCTTCCGCCAGGCGGCCGATTCGCTCATCATCAGCAACGCGCACCGCATCAACGAAGGCAAAATGCCCACCACCAGCTCCGAGGCCAAAGATTTTTTCATCTTTATAAAAGAAGACCCTGGCGAAGCGGCCGAACTGCTGGTCGATGTGGTGAAAAATCGGGCGCCGCTCAAATTTCACCTCGATCCGCTGGACGATATTCAGGTGCTGGCACCGATGTACAACGGCGCCGTGGGCGTGAGTAATCTCAATTTGCTGCTGCAAGCGGCGCTCAATCCGCCAGCCAAACGCAAAGCGGAGCGCAAGCTGGGCGGACGGCTCTTCCGCGTGGGCGATAAAATCATGCAGACGGTGAATAATTACGACAAAAATGTCTATAACGGCGACATTGGCCGGGTGACGGAGATGGATTTGGTTCAGCAAACGCTCACCGTCAGTATCGACGGTGCGCCCGTGGTGTATGACTTTTTGGAAGCGGATGAACTGGTGCACGCCTACGCCATCTCCGTGCATAAAAGTCAGGGGGCGGAGTACCCATGCGTGGTGATGCCGGTGGCGACGCAGCATTATTTGATGCTGCAGCGAAATTTGTTGTATACGGCCGTAACCCGCGCCAAAAAGCTGGTCATCCTCGTCGGCACCCGCAAAGCGATCCGCATCGCCGTCAAAAACGACAAAACCACCCAGCGCCACACCGCCCTCGACTGGCGGCTTCAAAAATAAACTTTCAGAGTTCATCTAGCAGCAGTATTTCTCCCGTAGTCCAATCGTCTAACGGCAAAGCCTGTTTTGGCTTATGCTTCTCCTGTAAAACACCCTATCTTGCTTTCCAATGAGGAGTAATTTTGCCATGAAGCGTCTATTGCTTGTCGCTATTTTCACCTTTTTTGGCTTGGTGGCCTGCACGGCCGTTTCCACTGAACCGGACATTGAATCCACAATTGAACCGACTGTCGAGGCTGCCACTCTGGAACCAGTTGAAGCAACGCCTATACCTACTTTGCCGCCCGAACCAACGGCCGTTCCCACGCAAATCGTTCTTATCCCAGACCCGCCGGTGCGCGAGGCTGTGGATAATTTAACGGCTGTTTCCGCCAACGCCATCGCCTACGTGCAAAACGAGCAACTCTTCATCCGCACCTTGCCCGATGGCGACCCTGTGCTGGTGCCTACCGAACCTTGCCCGGAAGGCAGCTACTGCTCGCTGGATTACCTGAAATGGTCGCCCGATGGTCAGTTTCTGCTTTATGCCTATTACGATGGCGGCAGCAGCAGTCTGCGCCTGAGCGACCGGCACGGCAACGTGCAAATCATTGAAAACGTAGCTTTTATTCGTCCTGGGGTCTGGTCGCCAGACGGCCGGACCATCGCCTACATGGTCCAAACCGATTCACCCGCAGAAACGACAGAAGAAAGCTACCTAGCGGGCTGGGTGTTCGAGGTGTGGACAGTCCCCGTCGCAGAAAATGGCAGCCTGGGCACGCCGCAGTTGGTTGGCCCCTGGCAGAACAACGGCGATGGCTGCGGCGGTGGAGGCCGTTCTGCCAGCGAAGTGCTGTACGAGAACGAAGGCGGCACACCCTACGGCTACAAGATGGGCGTCACCGAATGGACCGAGCAAAACATTCTGCTGTTCAACCTCAATTGCACCAATATTGAACTGGGGCGGTTCGACATGACGGCAGGAACCCAACTGCCCGGCTTTGACCAACCACTGCGCAATCTGGTGCTGAACAACAGTGGCGACCGATGGTATGCTGTTACCGGTTACGCCTGGGACCAGGAAAACCCGGAAAACAATCAGCTGGTCACCGGCACACCGGATTCCACAGAAATCACGGTGATTCCTACCAGCGCCAAGGTAGAGCTGGTGTTTGTGGGCCAAACCAGCGGCAGCCTGTACTACACGGAGCGTAACCCGCTAGGACGAGAATCCGATGACAGCCGGGGCCTTTACTTTGCCTACTACGAATCTGCCCTGTGGCGCATTCAGCCGGACGGAACTGGTGAGGAGCGGCTGCTGTTTGGCGAGGATGTGCAGGCGTATGCCCAGGTGGCGGAAACGGCCGTTGGCGACCTTCTCTTTGTGCTGGTGGAAAATGAACGGCCGTTGGCCGCAGCCGCTCAGTTTGTGGAGGGCAACCCAGACACGCTGCAAGCCTACTTCCCCCAGCGACACATCATGCAGATGCCAGCCAGCGGCGGCGAACCCGTCACCATTCTCAGTGATGCCGGATCGCCCGTCCTGGCATTGCCCTAAATATGTGCGGATCTGGCATAGAGATTGGCAATGTCGCCAGTCTCTAATTGCCAGATTCTGCCCCCCTTCCAATTCCTGGTAAACCTGTTTACAATAGCCCCATGACCAAGAATCGTATTGATCGCCTCTACCTTGTTACTGCCTCACAAAACAAATTCAACGATTACCAATTTTTGCTCGGCAAGTTTGCTGACCTGTTTTGGTTCCGTTTTAACGTGGAAGATGTCGTCACCACAGATCTGGACATTTTGATCCGGCGTAAGGTGGAAGCCATTCGGCCGATGCTGCCGCATTTGCCTTTTTTGGTAGAGCAAACCAACCTGATGATTCGCGCCTGGCGCAATTTGCCGGGCAATGTGGCCGGGCTGTTTATGGACGGCGTCGGCGCAGCTGGCATTTGTAAGATGCTGGAGCCATTTGAAGATCGCACAGCAACGGCCGTTACCAAACTGGCTTACCACGCCCCAGACGGCCGTGTGCAAGTCTACGCAGGTACCCTCAACGGTACGATTGCCGCCAAGCCACGCGGCCAACAGATTTTTGGCTGGGACGCCATCTTCATTCCTGAAGATCATGATCGCACATTGGCTGAAATGGGCCTGGAACAGCGCAACACAATCTCGACGCGAAAACTGGCGGTGGCTGAATTTTATACGGCCGTTCTCCAGGAAGAACACGCCGACACCCTGCTGCAAAACCGCATTCGCCTGCGCGAGCTGATGGTACGCTACTTCAATAAAACAGAGCTAAAGATCCTCTGTGCAGACCTGGGCATCGACAAAGATGAACTGCCCAACGCAACCAAATCAGAACTGGCCCAGGAAATCATCCTCTACTGCGAGCGGCACGGCAGGCTGGAACGTCTGCTGGAAATTTGCCGCGAGCAGCGCCCTCACGCCGAATGGCCAGACGAACTCTAGTTTATCCGCAGATTACGCAGATTGACGCAGATTTTGAACAATTTGATGCCAGATATCTGCAGCTTTTCTACGAAAAATGACATAGAAAATGATACCGCCCACAACCAATAAACCGATGATGCCCCACCTCACCCAAACATGTTCCGGCAGGGCTAACTGAAACAGATTTGTATTCTTGGGGAGAAGATCATGCTTTGTAAGCAGTTGGTACATCATAAGATCACCATTTTCAGTCGGTCGATACCAGTTGCCATCGAAAGGTGAACCGCCATAAATAAACAGCTTGTCGATAATCCCTTCATAATAAATAATGCCATGACCGCCTTCTGACTCAGGGTAGTAGACAAATTTATCGATCGCTTTTAGCCTCGCTTCCCCTACAAAATACCAGCGCGTAATTTCATAGCCGGCCTCCACCACCTGCGGTTTTATGAGAGGTTTTTCAAAATCTACAAACTGCCCCATCATAAAGGAATCAAGTTGAACAGAATCTGTAATCTCGATTTCGTCAGACAAGTTTGAGCCGCCAATGGTGACTTTGTCGGGCGGGCCTTTGGCAAATACGATGCCATTGACCAATACGGCAAGAACCAGAATACAAAAGATGGTTACTGATTTTCGCAGTGTCATCGCGAACGCTCCTAAACTGGACACGCCAGAACCAAGAATTGGGCCACGGATTAATCCTTCTGTAAAAAGGCAACCAGTGTGTTGATTTCGATCGTGCTTAGGTGCAGATTGGGCATGAGCGTATCGGTTTTTAGGGCAGATGGATCAGCCAGCCAGGCTTGCAGGTACTCTGGCGAACGCTTGACAAAGGTGATGTCTGGTCCAATCTGGAGCATATTTTCGGCCATGCTTACGTTGCTATTTTGGTGACACTGAATACACCCTTTGGCCACAAACAGCGCCTCACCCATTGCTTCCGGGGCGATGGCTGGCACGGCAACCGCCACTTCATTTTCGGCTAAAACAGGGTGGGGCATTTGGGCATACAGGCCAAATCCAACTAAGCTCACCACGCCAAGCAGCACCGCCCCCGCCAGTCGCAATCGACTTCGTTGTTGTGTCCAAAAGAGTACAGTCAGGATTGCCCCAACAGCAGCTATCCAGCCTAAAACAAGCTGCCAGGCAACAGGTGCTGCCCCAACGGCCGTTTCCCCACCATGGTCACTCACAACCACAGTCGCTTCACTCACCGTCAGCGGCGGCATGGGATATGCTGTCTTAAAGGCGGTAATCTCCCATTGCCATTCTCCTGTTTGTGGCAGGGTAATCGTAGCTGTGTAAACACCTTTCGCCAGATCAGATTCAGCGGGGAAATTGAGCCGTTCTCCGCTTTCTGTATGAACAGCCATCACGGTTGATGTGAGACCCATAAGCGGTGTTTGGCCGTGCTGGAGCATAGAAAATTCAATGGTGAACGGCCGTTCCGCCACAATTTCTGTAGGCAGGTCCGACAATGTCAACGTCGCCCAGCCCCCTGCCCGCGCCGAACCAGCCCTTGCAAACAAACCAATCATCAAGAAACAGCCAACCATCCAAAATAGTTTTTTACGCATGACATCAGCTCCTTTACTGTTCAATAATTTGTAACGATTCAGCGATGCGCAGCGCATCTTCCAGCGATTCGGCCCCTTCCAAACGGTAGGTCACGTCATCGGCCCACCAGATGAGTACGCTGCCTTTCACAAACAGCCATTCCTCCGCAGCAGAATCACGGAGTCGGAAGTAATGCGGCCCGTTCAGCCAAAACGCCTGATTGCCAGCCACCTCGGTTATTTCCAGCATTTCGCTGCCCTTGTAGGCATATTGCGGCACTTGGATTTGGTAAAGGCTCAGGCCGATTTTTTGCGGATCAGCCTCGTCACGCCAGAGGAAGATAACGGCTGTATCCCACACTGGGTCTTCATGCAGCAGCACATCATCTGGCGGGGGCAGTTCTGTGGGCAGCTGCAAGTTGGGGAACCGGGCCACGGCGTCCTCCAGCGGGATCGGTTCCGTGAAGGCAGGTAGCTGCTCGCTCAGAAGCGGCGGAGCATCATCGACGGCAGCCTCTTCACCCACAAAAATGGTGATACCGCCAGCGCGTAAAATCTGCACCAGTGCCGCGCGCACGCTGGGCACGGCCAGTAAGCTGGCCCCCAGAAGCAGCAAACCCAATACCCAGGCCAGCCGTCGGCTGGGTTGACTCGATTTTTTGGCAGGCACGGTGAGCAACGGCCGTATCTGCCCGGCAATGTCTGGCGTGGGTGGATACTCAAACGCCGCTGCCAACTGCTGAATTTGCTTTTCGTAAGAACTATTTGTTCCGTTCATCAATTACCCACTTGCCAGTTACTTAATTACATCCCGCAACTCAACATAATCTTTTTCAATCACCACTTTTAACTGCTGCAACGCCCGATGCAGACGAGACTTCACGGTGCCTGGTGGTACATTCAGCGCGACGGCCGTTTCCGCTTCAGACATCTCTAAAAAGTAGCGCAGGTAAATGACCTCCTGCGCTTTGGGCCTCAGCTGCTGCACCGCCTGCCCCAACAGCACCGACTCAGTTTGGCCAACCTTAGTTGGTTCGTTGGCCGGTTCCTGCACTTCCCACCAGCGCTTGGCCATGGCCCAGTAGCGGGACAAACTGCGCAGGCGATTCTTAGCAAGATTGCGGGTAATTTGGAGGAGCCAGGGGCGGAACGGCCGTGCCGCATCAAACGAATCTAGCGCCAAAAACGCTCGCACAAACGCCTCCTGCGCCACATCTTCCGCCTCGTGGGCATCACGCAGCAGCAAATAGGCCAGCCGAAACGCCGCTTCCTGATACTGGCGCACGAGCACCTCCCAGGCGGCCGTGTCGCCACGTCGGGCTTGCTCAATCAAATGTGCCTCTGCGCTGGCGGTGTTACTCGTTCCAGAACGTGCCATCTACCTACAATACACCGTTCTTCACAATTGGTTCCATTTTGAGTTAATCACCCGCTTTGCGAACGTTTGTTCCAAACCTTCTTACTGCGTATAATTGCGCCTTAAGCATACCCGAGACTTAGATCTTTCTTCCTAAAGTACCTCTCTGCGTCACCGCGACTCTGCGTTGAAAAATCAGGAGAAACCAATGACTGCCCAACTCAACCTCACCCGCCAGGATTTGCGCCGACTGGCTATTACGCGCCAACATCTAACCAAGCAAACCCCACCCGCCATGCTGGACGTCATTCGAGATTTGGGCTGTGTGCAGCTAGACCCCATCCGCGCTGTCGAGCGCACCCACCTGCTGGTGCTGTGGAGCCGTCTGGGCAATTTTGATA
>CBDUOF010000256.1:0-8117 GCA_965368765.1 uncultured Anaerolineae bacterium
TGTGGCTGCCACAATTTGACCGTATTCAGCATGCCCATTGGCACCCTGTTCATTAATCAGCAGCAGCGCATCCATCGCACCTACCTCAAAACCAGGCGCCGCGGCCGAGTCCAGTACCATTTCCAAGTTGGTTGCCGTATTTAGCTGCGAACTATAAGCATAAAGCATTTCGATTTCAGCCAGCGCAGCCTGGGTTTGCTCAAACAGGCGCGCATTTTGAATGGCCGTTGCGGCCTGATACACAATTGTCTCGGCCAGCTGCAAACTGGCTTGCGATACCGAACGTTTATCTAAAATATCCAGGCCAATCGTACCCAGAACCTCATCATTGACGACCAGGGGAATGAGAATGAACGTTTCAATGCCCTGAGCCCGAAACAGCTCGTGAACGGGTGCGGTACGTGGGTTGGTCAGGGCATTTTCAATCACTGCCATTTCCCGGCTTGCAATGACCTCCTCCGTCAGCGTATTGCCCACAACTGGAATGGCTGCGCCTAAGGCCGAGGTAGAGTGCAGCTGATCATACCGTTCAGCAATGATCAGCAGTTCCAGTTTGTCTGGACTTAAGAGTGCCACGCGCACCTGGTCTACCTGAACGGCCGTTACCAGTTCGTCCACAATGATTTGCAGCGAATGTTGTAAATCCAAAGACGCCGCAATTCGGGTGACAATACTGTTGAGCACCTCCATTTCCTGACTGCGCTTCTCCGCATCAGACCGGGCGCGTTCAGATTGTTCAGTCAGGCGCAGGTTTTCCAGATGAGTGCTGAGTCGTTCGGCAACGGCCGTTACAATTTCAGCGGCATCTTCTCCATGCGGCTTGGGGGCTGTCAATTTCAGCTCGCCAATGGGTTCCCCCTGAATTTGCAGGGGATGGGTTAGCTGATTGTTTTGTGCAGATGAAACGGCCGTGTTCGCCACCCCATTCTCGTTTGGAACTGGCTGCTGCAAATCATACTGGAATGCCAACGTTTCTGTAGATTGCGCCAGATATTCATCCCAGCCCTCACGCGTTAAGCGCCGGGACAAATCTTGAAGCTCTTTCACCGCTTGCTCAGAACGGGTAAATGAGCGGGCATTTTGCAGCGCAACAGCCACCTGTGATGCCAATGTGGTCTGCGTCTGCATATCTGCCTCGCTGAAATAATCGTGCTGCTCAGAACGCACATCCAAAACACCCAACAAGTCTGCACCAAGCATAATTGGCACCGCCATTTCAGATCGGGTCTCTGCCAACAACGGATGCGGCATAAACCCTTCACCCTCCGCACTGTAATTACGAATGGCGCCCTCTTTGTTTCGGGCCACTGTCGCAATAAGCGAACGCTGGGCCGACATGGGAATTTGCCGTCCTTCTGCCACCATTTGCCGCCCAATTTCCCCGGCTCCAGCCATTAGCACCAATGTATTCTTTTGTTCATTCAGCAAAAGAATATGGGCATGGTATAAGCCGAATCTTGTCTTGGTTAAGTCCGTCACTTCTTGCAGCAAGGCCGTTGGCTCCAGCAACGTTGATGCCGCCACACTGACCTCGGCCACGGTTCTTAATTCATTGGCAAGCTTTGCCATTTGTGCTTCCGCCAGGATGCGGTTATGAATGTCTACAAATGAAGTTAGAATAACGGGCTGACCTTCATAAGCGATGATCTGGGCGGAACCCAGCGCCCAAAAAAGTTCGCCATCGCCGCGCTTTAGCTGGATTTCACGGTCTTTCACAAAACCCTGTTCTCGGAGCGTGGCTATAAATTGTTGCCTGTCAGCTGGATTGACGTAAAAATCTGGCGTCACTTCCCCAATAAGTTGTTCACGCGGTATGCGTATGACCTGAGACAGTGAATCATTGACATAAATAATCTTGCCATCAGCAATGCTGGACATGAAAACCGGGATTGTAATCGTTCCCAGGACAGTTTTTACGCTTTCTTTCTCTTCTTCCAGCTGCAAGGTAGCCTGCTGCTGTTTCTTAAACAGTGCCGCATTATGCAAACCAATCGTTACCTGGTGAGCAATTGAAACCAATAAGGCAACATCAGATTGGCCAAATGAATTAGCCTCGCGGTTCTGGACATCTAAAACCCCAACAAGTTGTTCACCCTGCGTAATTGGCACGGCCACTTCAGATAGCGTATCTGGCAGCAATACGTTAGGCAGCCAATTTGGCTCTTTATGAACATCGGCAATCAACATGGGCTGTTTTCGCACGGCCGTTTGACCCACGACACCCGTTCCCAGAGCAATTTGATGGTTCTGCGCCAATAAATCACGCCCGACCTGGCCAGTTCCGCCTGCCATCACTAAATTCTCACCTGCATCATCCAACAAATAAATATGCGCATGATAGTAGCCAAAAGCCGATTTAATCTGCTCGACAACGGCAACAACTAATTCTTCTGGATCAAGAATAGCTGACAAATAACGGCTGATTTCAGCGCTGGTTTCTATCACCCGATTGCGTTCGCTAAGAGCACGCTGGGCTTCCTCTAATTCATGATTGGCCCCGGTCAATTTCCCCGACTCTAACCGCTTTTGATAGCCAATGACCCAATTCGTCAAAACCGCCGAAAAAAGCAGAAAGGCAGCTATCAGTCCAACATCATAGAAGCTCACCTGAGGTGACATCCATGAAAACAAGACAGGGGTAAACCCAATGACGCTGGTGAAAAAAACGAGACCCATTCCGGAAAGCACAACAGAGCCAATGAATAGCGGGACAATCAACCACATAAACATGGGGAGAATCTGAACCTGATCGGCTGGTGGATTAGAAAACATGCTGACATAGACGGGCAGCATCAGGATAATGAGGCTAATTCTCGCGGCCCATGCAAAATGGTTGGTCCGGCTAAATCCATAAGTCACCATCAGCAGGATGGCGGAAATAGCAAATAGCTGGCCAGGCAAAGCGCCAGCAGAACCAGTTGGCAAGTTCCAAAAGTAGACTGCCGCTACGAGGCTGGCAATAGCGGCAAGCAACTGCAGCCCGGACAGCATTGGGGCCCGGTTTTGGGCAGCTAAATCCTCAATCGGCGTTAATGGCGCAGTTAACCGTTGCCAAAGGCTTCCACTGACCATTGTCTCTTTGTATCGTTTTGGTGCGGGATTTTCAGACGGGGTCATCGTTTGGTTTCCTTCTCAGGAATCCCTGAAAAATCTCCCGATTTGTCATTTCGGATCTTTATATAAGAATCTTTATCTAGCGTGTTGGAAACATTAACGGCCGTATGAGATTGGAATGCTTGTCCCAGCTCGGTAACGGCCGTTCGTAATGCAGATTCCATCGTCACCGTGCTCTGGATTTTGCGGGTTATATCATTCACCAATTTTTCTCGCTCAGCCCGGGCACGTGTCTGATTGAAAAGCGTCCGGTTTTCAATCGCTGTAGCCAATACAGAGGCGATCTGCAGCAATATTTGTCGGTCTCCTTCTTGCAGCTCCGCTTCCATTGGAATAGCAATATTAAGCGTACCAAGTGGCGTTCCGCCAGCATAAAGCGGAGCAAAGTAAGCCTGCAAGCTCGTTCCCTCAGAATCAAACACGCCAGCCACAAGCTGTCGCTGCGCCAATGCCACCGCCATTGGAGAGTCTTCCAGGGAAATACGTTGATCGATCTCCATGTCAGAATCCAACCCGGTTGCGCCCGCTACACGCAGCAGCGAAGCATCATCTTTATCAATCAAATGCAGGCTGATCCGACTGGCATCGATCATCTCCGGTGCTTTCTGCATCAACACAGCCACAATATCATCTACGGTTGCCTGCCGGGAAATTGCCTCACTCAGTTCATTTAGCAGAGATAAGCGTCGGGCCTGTGCGTTTGTCTCAAGCAATACAGCCTGCGTTTGAGCCAACAGCCGTGCATTTTCCACCGCAATAGCAATTTGATTTGCAATGGAGCTCAATAACTCAGCATCTTCCTGGCCAAGCTGCTGGGCCACATTGTGCTGCACGTCCAGCACGCCAAGCACTTTGTTACCCAATGCGATAGGGACGGCAATTTCAGCTTTGGTGTCTGGCAGCAGAGGGTTGGGTAACCAATCAGTTGCCAGGGCCACATCTGGAACTAAGACAGGTGCATTGGCAGTTGCGGCCCGACCGACCAGACCCTGTCCTAAGCTCAATTGATGTCCACTGGCCAGCATCTTCTGCCCGGCAGCACCGGTCCCGCCCACCATGCGCAGCGTGTTCTCGTCCGCTTCATCGATCAGGTAGATATGCGCATGATAGTAATTAAAGGCGTCACGCACCTGCGTGACGACTTCGACAACAAGCTGCGGCAAATCTAAAATGGTGGAAATGCGGCGCCCTACCTCGATGCTGGTTTCCAATGCCCGTGTTCGGGCCTGAACGCGATCTTCCAGCCCGGTTATGGATTCGCGAACCTGCATGGTCATGCTGTTGAAGGCATTGGCCAAGATGCCAATCTCATCTTGTGAGCCTGCCGGCGCCTGGGCCTGCAGGTCTCCAGCACTGACTCGCTCAGCAACGGCCGTTAGGCGCAAAATTGGTTCCGTTAGTTGGCTCCCTACAAAGGCCGCAGCCCCACCGGCTAACAAAACCACAACGACGCCAAGAATCATATTCAGGCGCTGTTGGCTTTGCACAGCCGCCAACGTTTCACTTTCTGTTTGCCGCACGCTAACAGCCCATTGCAAATTGTCTATAATGGGCTGGTGGTTCAAGGTATTTATCCACCCGACTGCCAGGAAGGTTGGCACACCGTTAAGCGTGACATGCGTGAAATCCTCATCTGACAACAACGCGCTGGTCAGCAAATCTTGCGAAAGAATACCTTCGCGATAAATGGTTAATTTTGCGCCGTCATCAATGGCAAGCTCAACACCGGGAAGATGCACTGAAACTTGCCCCGTTTCCCCGAACTGACCTTCTACCATCAGGTCTTCCAGCGCTTTTAAACTGTAGGCGGCGTGTAAAACACCGGCAAATTCCTTACTGCCATCGCTAAGGCTTGAAAAGAGCGGGAGCGAAACGTCAATGAAACTATTGTTGTTTAATTCGTTGAGCTTTGGTTCGCTGAAGTAAGTGGCACCGAACCCCATGTTGTGCGCATCTTGCCACCATGACTCATCCGTTTGTAAATAGCGCGCGGTCAGGCTTGTAGAGGCGACCAAGGCACCGTACCGATCGGTGAGGTTGAGTTGGCTGTTTTCGGGAAAGGTAGCGCGGAATTGCCGCAATTGCTCCGAGAGATTATTTTGAAGAACGGCCGTTACCATGGGATTATTGCTGCCAGAGTCAACCCACTGTGCCTCCTGATCCAGGATGTGCGCCAGAATCTCATCATCGCTGCCTGTGTAGCTCTCATTTCTTGCTGTCATTGCGGCTAACAAAGATTCATTCAGTGAGAGCGCCTGCAGGGTCGACAACTCCCGAAATAACAGTTCGCCAATCAAAATGGCCTGGGAGTCAGTAAAGGCTTCCAGCTGCTCACCCGCTTCAACAGTTAGCGCATTCCGCGTGAAGCTGTTTACCCCAAATGCAACAGCCGCCACGGCCAGAATGGCGACAAATACCGTTGTGCTAATTAGTTTGCCCCGCAAGCCAAAAGTAGGGAACTGCCTAATCGTGAGGTAGGTAAAGATCAGGAATAAGGCAATGAAGATTACGGCCGTAATATTAAAAAGGCCTTCCGGAACGGCCGGACGGGGTAAAGGCCAGTACAGATCGGCAAAAATAAGTAATCCTGCCAAAATTAGCGCACTTATCTGCCCCCGAATAATTTGTCCTGCGTCAGCCAACACCTGCGGCAAAAAGATCAGGTAAATGAACAGGATGCCAACGGTCACGAGAATACCAACGCCGGAATTTTGGGAGATCACGTATAAAGCAATGGTTGGTGCTGAAATGAAAAACACAATTAATCCCCAACCAATACGGCGCTTGTGAATTAAAAATGCCCCAACCAGCTGGAACAAAGCACTCGCCTCTGCCATCTGAAACGCGTAAGGAGGCAATTCATTTGGGCTAATAACCGGTAACATAAAGCCACTAACCATGGTTAACAGGCCACCGACTAGGGTCAGCCAAAAAGCACGATCAATCCGATTATCCTCGGCTGATTTGCTTTGGTTTTGTTCTGATTGGGAAACGCTCATTTGGATGTTTCCTTCATAAGACATTGACTCAGTTTGAATAACTAGAATTATCTAAACTATTGTTTGAGCAATGAAGCTTCAAGGATGTTTAGGCTTGCAATGGGTAAGAGGCTGGACGCAAGAGCCAACCACCACCCCTATTCTACAGAGTCATCTCCTTAGTTAGAATGGTACTTTAGGCGCATACAACCTCATTCTTTATGCAATTTTTAGTTAACATCATCATAACATATGCTATTTGTATCGCCGTGAAGAAAGCGTAAGGCTACCTGGGGACCTGGTGAGAAAATAGTCCCCCAGAACTCCTGAAATGAGAGGAAATCAGCCACGCTGCCACTTACTGGCAGCTAGCGGTTATTTTCATGGTGCATAAAACGTAATTTGATTAGGAACGGTGGGCAAGCGCACTATCCAGCAGCTGGTTTACCAGACCGGGATTGGCTTTCCCCTTGGTTTGACGCATCACCTGGCCAACAAACCAGCCGCGCAGCTTTTCTTGACCGCCCAGGTACTTGTCGAGCTGGGCGGGATTGTCGTTGAGAATTTGCTCAATAACGGCCGTAATCGCCGCATCGTCAGAAATCTGAGCCAGCCCCTTATCTTCGACAATCTGCATAGGAGCGGCACCACTGGCAAACATCTCCGCCAGCACCTCTTTGGCGGTATTGTTGTTGATGGTTTGCTGCTCTACCAGACCAACAAGCTGTACCAGGGCAGCGGGCGTCACCTGAATGGCGTCAATGCTCAGTTTGGCTTCCTTCATCAGGCGGAACAGTTCGTTAAGCATCCAGTTGGCGATTAATTTTGGGGTGCCGCCTGCGGTTACGGCCGTATCAAACCATTCCCCCACCGCCCGTTCTTCAGCCAAAACCTGGGCATCGTATGCCGAAAGTTCGAATGTTTCCTGGTAGCGGGCAATCTTGGCGTCAGGCAGTTCCGGCAGGCTGGCGCGCACTTCTTCGATCCAGGCGTCGTCCAGGTGCAGCGGCGGCAGGTCTGGCTCCGGGAAGTAGCGGTAATCTTCGGCCTCTTCCTTGGTGCGCTGGCTGAACGTTTCGCGGCGGCCTTCGTGCCAGCCACGTGTTTCCTGGATCACTTTTTGGCCAGATTGGAGAACGGCCGTTTGTCGGATAATTTCAAACGCAGTGCCGTCGGCCAACACGCGGAAGCTGTTCAGGTTTTTTAGCTCGGTGCGCGTGCCAAATTCACGGCTGCCCACGGGGCGAATGCTGATGTTGGGCTCCACGCGCAGGACGCCTTTTTCCATGTCGCCGGAGTTGACGCCCAGATAGCGCAAAGTCTGGCGGATTTTCATGGCGTAAATACGCGCCTCTTCACCGGAGCGAATGTCTGGCTCGGTGACGATTTCCAGCAAGGGCACGCCCGCCCGATTGTAATCGACCAGCGAGGTATCATCGTCCTGGTGGGTGAGCTTGCCAGTATCTTCTTCCATGTGGACGCGGCGAATGCCAATGCGCTTGGTTTCGCCAGAGTCCAGCTCGATGTCCAGCCAGCCATTGACGCCCAGGGGCAGCTCGTACTGACTAATCTGGTATCCCTTGGGCAGGTCGGGGTAGAAGTAATTTTTGCGGGCGAAGATATTATGGTGATTGATCTCGCAGTTCAGCGCCAGGGCGACGCGCAGGGCATACTCAACTGCTTTTTGGTTAATCACAGGCAGCGTGCCAGGCATACCAAGACAGAGGGGGGAAACGGCCGTGTTCGGCGGTGCTTCCACGCTGTCCACCACTTTTGCTTTAGAAAACATTTTCGAGTCGGTCATCAATTCGGCATGGATTTCCAGGCCGATGACGGGTTCGTATTCAGTCATAGTGTGTTCCTACCAGTTCCAATTCGGCCGTTTTTGCCGCAGGAGATTGATGAGTTCGGGGGGCCGATTGCTACGCTGCGTCAATTTGTTTTTCTTCATGGTGCGATTGTACATTTAATAACTTAAAGTTCCATTGAATAGAAGGACCGATCAGGAGGGCAAAAATAATAGTG
>CBDUOF010000257.1:0-8109 GCA_965368765.1 uncultured Anaerolineae bacterium
GAGCCGATAGAGTCGATCGTGATGTTGCCGCTATAGCCTTCGTTTCGGAACAGTTCGGCTACGGCTTCGGCCAGGGGGAAGACGGTAGAGCTGCCCGCGGAGACGACGTCGCTACTAACGGCTAGCGGGTCTATGGTTGGTAACTCGATTTGTTCAACTAATTCATCACTCATTTCAGTTTCGGTGTCGGGTTCGACTTCTGCTTCTGTTCCGGTAGCTGAACGGGTAATCTCAATTTGAACGGTTTCGGTGATGGTTTCTGGTTCAACAGTGGTTGTATTACTGCCGCAGGCTACCATCAGGATAACCACCAGGGCTAATAAGGCTAATACTTTCAAACGCATCTTTCTTCTCCTGTTATTCATCGTTAGCAAAAATAAATCGCAGACAATGGTGCCTGCGCACAGACGTATGTAGAGGGAGTTTAGCCCGCCCTTGTTAATAATTGGGGGATGTTTGGTTAACATATGGCTATGGTTCTGTAAACGGCCGTTTAACAATCGCGACAATTAATTGAGTTGTTAACAATCTGTTAACATCGTTTTGTTGTAGCTCGCGCTTTCTGCAAGTAGAATCTTTCCCTGTGGTTAACAGTGGTTGGCCAACGTGAGAGGAAGTCCACCTTACCTTATGAAAAATAGAGAATTGGAAATGATAAAGCCGCTTTGGCGAGACGGCCGTTGGTTATTGCTTGCCATCTTGTTACCCTTCATGCTCATCTTGCTGGGAGGATGCCGCCCAGCAGAAACCAACGCGGACGGTAGCCCCATCAATTTGAATATCCAAAATAAAGGGTCAGATACATTGGTAAACATCGCCTTGGCCTGGGCAGAGGCGTACCAGCTTGTAGAGCCAGACGTGATTGTTGCCGTCACGGGTGGTGGCTCTGGTACCGGCATCGCCTCCCTGATTAACGGCACTGTAGACATTGCCAACGCTTCCAGAGCCATGAAAGAAGGCGAAATCGAGGAGGCCCGGAGTAATGGCTTTGATCCCATTGAACATGTGGTTGCCATTGATGCCCTGGCCGTGATTGTGCATCCAGACAATCCAGTGAGTCAGCTGACCATCCAGCAGCTGGCAGATATGTACGCCGGGCGCGTTACCAATTGGCAGGAGGTGGGCGGCCTGGACGAGCCCATCGTATTGCTTTCCCGTGAGACCAATTCAGGCACGCATGTTTACTTCTTGGAAGAGGTGGTGCGGCAGGGCGACAATGAAAACAGCGACATTTTTGCTCCGCAGACGCTGCTGATGCCTTCTTCCGTAGGCATCACGAGTGAATTACGGCGAAATCCCAACGCCATAGGGTATGACGGGCTTGGCTATGTCGATCCGGCGCATGAAAAAATAATTGCTGTCGCCCGCAGCGCCGATACGCCTTTTGTGATGCCCACTGTAGCAACTGCTTCTTCTGGTGAGTATCCGCTTGCCCGTAATTTGTTCATGTACACGGCTGGTGAGCCGCAGGGTGTTATTGCCGATTACCTTAGCTGGATCTTGAGCTCAGCGGGCCAGGAAATTGTCACTAGACTTGGCTTTGTTCCCTTGGCCGACGATAGCGAATAAACGTGACAGGTCTCAGCAAAGTCTGATTTGATCAAGGAATGTGCAGGTCATATTTAGCTGGATTTCAGGAAGTTTCGAAGACTTGTCAGGTTTTTTGGAGGATTTGAATTGACGACAAATAGTTCCGCGCCGCCCAAAGCGCAGCTTCCTAGCTGGCGCGAAAAAATCATTGAGAACTTAATACGACTCTCCGGACTGTCCGCCGTGGTCATCATGGCATTGATATTTTTCTTTTTGCTGCGGGAAGGCTTACCAACGCTATCTGAAGTATCACTTGGCGATCTTTTTACCCGGCGCTGGTATCCCATTGAAGACCTTTACGGCATTTTGCCACTGCTGGCGGGTTCGTTTCTGGTAACGGTAGGCGCCGTGCTGATTGCCGTGCCGCTGGGCCTGATTACGGCCGTTTACCTCGGTGAGATAGCCCCTACCTGGCAGCGAGAAATCCTTAAACCCATTATTGAAGTGCTTGCCGGGATTCCCTCTATTGTGCTGGGTTTTTTAGGCTGGGTCTCGTTGGCACCATTCATCCAGCGTATGGGTGCCCCTACCGGATTAACTGCCTTTTCTGGATCGCTTATCTTAGCTTACATGGCTTTGCCCACCATCATCAGCATCACGGAGGATGCCCTTTATGTGGTGCCCAAGGAGTACCGTGACGGGGCATTGGCTCTGGGGGCAACCCAATGGCAAACCATATGGCGCGTGGTGTTGCCTGCGGCGCGTTCTGGCATTGTCATTGCCATTATGCTGGGTATTGGCCGGGCAATTGGCGAAACAATGGCGGTGATGCTGGTAACAGGCAATGCCGCGAATTTGCCACCGCTCAACGCTGGTATCTTTTTCCAGCCGGTGCGCACGCTTACGGCCACGATTGCTGCAGAAATGGGTGAAGTGGCTCAGGGGAGTACCCATTACCACGTCTTGTTTGGCCTGGGCATTATCCTCTTCCTCATCACGTTTGCTATCAATTCGCTGGCCACGTGGCTGGTTGGGGATGGTAACAAACGGTCGGAGGCGAAGTAGTATGAAGCGCCAACAGGCACAGAAGCTGGCAACGGCCGTTATCACGGCGATCGCTTTCGTTGTTATTTTGCCTATCATTTATGTGATCGGCTTTTTAGTGGTTAACGGGATTGGGGCGCTAAGCTGGGAATTTATTAGCCAGCCCCCACGCAATGGTATGACCGAGGGCGGCTTGCTGCCTGCGATTTTGGGTACGGTTTTTCTGACGATAGGAACGGCCGTTGCCGCCATCCCACTTGGCATTGGTGCTGCTATTTATCTGGCCGAATATGCTGGGAACAATCTCCTCACCCGGCTGATTCGGTTGGCAATTGTCAATCTGGCTGGCATTCCTTCTATCGTTTATGGGCTGTTTGGCTTAGGCGCTTTTGTTCTATTCCTCAACTTTGGTACGTCTATATTGGCAGGCTCCCTCACGCTTGGGCTCATGACTTTGCCCGTACTGATCAGCACCGCCGAAGAAGCAATTCGCTCCGTCCCGACCGAATTTCGGACGGTGAGCTTGAGCTTAGGCGCCACGCGCTGGCAAACCATCCGCCATCAGGTACTGCCACACGCGCTACCCGGGATCATTACCGGTATTATCCTGGGGTTAAGTCGTGCCGCCGGGGAGACCGCACCCATCCTTTTCACTGTGGCTGCGTTTTACTTGCCGGAGCTGCCCACCTCAATCTTTGACCAGGCCATGGCGCTGCCTTATCACTTGTTTGTCATCTCCACCCAGGTGCCGGGGATGCCATTACAAATTCAATATGGCACAGCGTTAGTCCTACTCCTGATTGTCCTGTCCCTGACGTTGGTGGCAACCGTTTTCCGCACCATTATGCGGCGACGGCGAGAATGGTAACCAAATAATTATGAGTGCAAAACTTTCAATCAAAGATTTATCATTTACTTATCCAGATAAGGTCAAGGCACTAAAAAATGTAAATTTGGACATCCAGCCTCGAGAGCTTTTTGTCTTAATGGGGCCGTCTCGCAGCGGCAAAAGCACCCTTCTGCGACTGATGAATCGCCTGTCTGATCTGATCGATGGCAGCGAGCGCGACGGCACTATTGAGGTTGATGGTCAGGATATTTTTGCGCCGGAAACGGACGTATTCGCCTTGCGACGCCGGGTGAGCATGGTATTTGCCATTCCAACACCACTGCCTGGCTCAATTTATGATAATTTGACCTATGGCCTCAAAATGGCGGGGCTACAAAATCGGTCCTTGCTGGATGAGCGTGTTGAACGTTCGCTAAAGCAGGCGGCTTTGTGGGATGAGGTAAAAGATCGCCTGCGAGATTCCGCTTTTGCCCTTTCTGGAGGGCAAAAACAGCGGCTCTGCCTGGCGCGAAGCTTGGCATTAGAGCCAGAAGTGATATTGCTGGACAATCCCACCTCTGGGTTGGACCCAATTTCTACATCGCTTGTGGAGCACTCCTTGTTTGAACTAAAGCAGCAATATACCGTCGTAATGGTGCCCCACAGCGTGCAGCAGGCGGCCCGTGTCGCGGATCGTATTGCCTTTTTGTTAGATGGCGAGGTGGTTGAGATTGGGGATGAGTCGCAGATATTTGTGAATCCCACCGATCAACGAACAGAGGATTATGTGACGGGGCGATTTGGTTAATGAATAACAAACTTAATGTAAAGGATTTTAGTTTTTTCTACGGCGGTTTCCAGGCGTTACATGCCCTTAATCTGCCAATCAAGGAAAAGCAGATTACGGCGCTGATTGGCCCATCTGGCTGTGGTAAGTCAACATTTTTGCGTTCGATTAATCGCATGAATGACACGATTGCTGGGACGCGGGTAGAGGGGGAAATCTTGCTGGATAATGAGAGCATTTATGCTCCAATGGTTGACGTGGTGGAATTGCGTCAGCGGGTGGGTATGGTGTTCCAACGGCCGAATCCATTTCCGCAATCTGTTTACGACAATGTGGCTTTTGGACCTCGCATTTTGGGCCTGACCAAGGACCATGATCTGGATGAAATGGTGACTGAAAGTCTGCAAGCGGTGCTGCTGTGGGATGAAGTGAAGGATTCGCTGCAAGGTTCGGCGCAAAACTTGAATCCTGGGCAGCAGCAGCGTTTGTGTATTGCTCGCACGATTGCAATTCGGCCAGAAGTGATTTTGATGGATGAACCGTGCTCTGCGTTAGACCCGGTAGCGACCCTGAATGTTGAAGAATTGATGCGACAATTGGCAGAAAATTACACGATTGTTATCGTGACTCACAACATGCAGCAGGCGGCGCGAGCTTCTGACTGGACAGGTTTTTTCTGGCTGGGCAAGCTGGTAGAGTTTGGTGAAACCGGTGAGTTGTTCACCAATCCCAAGGAAGAATTGACAGAATTGTATATCACGGGAAGGCAGGGTTAGGCCAGTAAGTGGGCCAATCTCGCGCCTGGGTTATGAATTCATTCGCCAGGCTGGCTAGTTGGCAAGGTGAAGTAGAAGGTGCTGCCTTTGTGTTCTTTGCTGCTAACCCAGATACGGCCGTTGTGTAAGTCAACAATATGCCGCGAAATTGCCAGGCCCAATCCTGTGCCGGTTTTGCCACGCGTTCGGGCCCGGTCAGATTTGTAAAACCTTTCAAAGATGCGCCCCACCTCTTCCTTGGCAATGCCAATGCCGGTGTCGTGTACGGCAATGACAACGGCCGTTCCATCACTATCTTCTTTGTAAGCACGCAGCGTTATTTTTCCCCCTTCAGGCGTAAACTTCAAGGCATTGTGCAGCAAGTTGGTTACAACTTGCTGTACCCGTTCTGGGTCCGCCTGCACCTGGGGCAGTCCCGGCGGCAGATCGAGAACCAGGCTGAGTTTGGCACGTTCAGCCTGGGGCTGCAGACGATCCAGAGGGGTGAGCAGCAGGTCGGCGACGGCCGTTGCCTGCAAACGCAGCGGGACCTGCCCAGACTCAATGCGGGACAATTCCAGCAGTTCTTCCACCATCTGGGTCAGGACGTCAGTCTCCGCTGCGGCGCGCTCTAGAAAGCGAACGGCCGTATCCCGGTCATCCAATGCCCCTTCTTGCAGCGTTTCAAAAATGACGCGTAGTGAAGCCAGCGGCGTGCGCAGCTCATGCGAAATGTTGCTAATAAAATCTCGCCGCACCGTCTGCAGATGGCGCATTGTGGTCAAATCTTGCAGAATGATCAGATGGCCTTTTGCCCCGCCCTTATCAAAAGGGGTCACAATGGCGCGCAAAAACAGATTCTTGCCCAGTTCCACCGCCGCAGTCACTTCCTGCTCTTCTTCTTGGCAGCGTTGCCATAAATCGATGAGTTGGTGATGCCGTACAACTTCGGCAAAGGAGTGTCCGAGCGCAGATTTTTCCCGCAGTGCAAACAGCTTGGCAGTTGCAGGGTTAATTAGCCGCACATCTCCCTGGCTGTCGGTAATGAGAACACCATCGGCCATGGTGTTAAGGACCGTATTAAGCTGTCCGTTTTCTTCTAATAGGACCGTATGCTGAGCCCGCAATGTATCCACCATGTCGTTGAAGGCAAGGGTTAGCCCGCCCAAATCATCCCGGGTTTGGGGGAGCGTGCGTGCCTGCCAGTCACCCGTCGTGATGCGCCGAATGATTTGGGTTAGTTGCTGGATTGAGTGGGAGGTGCGAGAGGTAAGTGGAAGGGCAAAAACGGCCGTTAAAATCAAAAGCAGCACCCCTGCCACCAATACGGCTCGCCACACGCAGCCCGCGTTGCCCAGACAACCAGCTTGAGACAAATAGATTGCCAGGCCGCTCATGATAGCAGCAATCAAAATGAGGTAGAGTGCGGCGAAGCGCCAGCGGATTTGTGGGAACATGTTTCAATCAAGCGTATTCAGTGAATAGGTGTCAAGTGTCAGTGGCTTCTACTGGGCGCTGACACCAACTGACTGAGCCAATGGCCTTTAGCCGTCGAATCGGTAGCCAATGCCGCGAACCGTAAGAATGCGACGGGGTTTGCCGGGTTCCTCTTCGATTTTTTCGCGCAGCCAGCGAATGTGGACATCGACCGTGCGACTGTTGCCGTCGAAGGTCCAGCCCCAGACGCGCTCCAGGATGAGATCGCGGGAGAGGGCAATGCCTTGATGGCGTGTTAAGAACAGGAGGAGGTCAAACTCTTTAGGTTTCAAGCGCAGCGGCTCTGCCTGAAGCCGTACTTCACGTCTATTTTGGTCAATTTCCAGATTGCCAAAGGTTAGTAGGGGCACTGATTTTTCCAGATCGTCGCTGCCTTTTGCCGGGCTGTTGAACGCTTCGCGAATGAGATCCACGCGGCGCAGCATGGCCTTGACCCGAGCCATCAGCTCTCTCATGCTAAATGGTTTGGTGAGATAATCGTCTGCGCCGACTTCCAGCCCCACAATTTTGTCTACTTCTTCCGTGCGGGCGGTTAGCATGAGGATGGGGAAGCTAAACTCTTTACGCAAGATTCGGCACACTTCGAAGCCATCAATACCGGGCAGCATCACATCGAGCACAATAAGATCTGGTTTTTCCTGCCGGGCGAAGGTAAGAGCGGAACGGCCGTCTTTCGCCGTCACAACCTTGTATCCCTGGCGGATCAGATTGTATTCCAATATTTCTAGCAGCGTCCTGTCATCTTCAACGACTAAAATTTTACTTTCCATCAAATCTTTTGTATCAGCGAAAGGAGGTAGCGTCAATGGCTGCAACCGATTTGCCACTGGCAGTTGGCGTTATATACTCATCTGCAAATTGAAATGCAAAAAATAGGATAGATTAATGACCAAAACTGGAACCGACCGGATTACTGCTGCTTTTACCCAGGCAAGCCATCGCCAAACAGCCGCCTTGATGCCTTACTACACGCTTGGCTATCCTGATGCCGCCACCTCGTTGGAGATTATCACAGCAATTGCGCCGTACAGCGATTTGCTGGAATTGGGCGTACCGTTCAGCGATCCGTTGGCAGATGGGCCCACAGTGCAGCACAGCACCCAGGTGTCGCTTGAAAATGGCACAACGACGGCGAGCTGTCTGGAAATGGTGCAAGAGCTGCGTCGGCGCGGCGTACAAACGCCCATCACGCTCATGGGATACGTGAATCCGATTCTGGCCTATGGCGAAGCCAACTATGTGCGCGACGCGGCCAGGGCTGGCGTCGATGGCTTCATTGTGCCCGATCTCCCACCTGAGGAAGCGGTGGCGTTTGATGATCTGACGCGCGATGCGGGTTTGGCTTTGGTTCACTTTTTGGCGCCAACAAGTAATCCGACTCGCATTGCTCGGGTAACGAGGCGTGCGCGCGGCTTTATCTATTTAGTTAGCGTAACAGGCGTGACCGGGGCGCGTAGCCAGATGCAAACCGATTTGGCGGGTTTTGTGAATCGCGTGCGGCAGCAAACGGCCGTTCCCCTGGCAGTTGGTTTTGGCATCAGTACCCCCGCCCACGCCGCAGAAGTCGGTCATCTGGCCGACGGGGTGATTGTCGGCAGTGCCTTGATCAACGCCACGGATGCTGGAGTGGATAAACCGGACGCGGCCGTGCAGTTTGTAAAGTCTTT
>CBDUOF010000258.1:0-8061 GCA_965368765.1 uncultured Anaerolineae bacterium
GCGATTGATGAAGCCCTTGCAGTGGAGATTCTGCCACTGTGGCAAGCGGCGCAAAGTTTGGCCAACAGCGATACGGCCGCTTCTGTGGAGGTTACGGCCGTTCTCAACCAAATTCAGGACACGATGTCCCCTGCTCAAGTTCAGGCCATTGCCGAAATGGAGTTAACGGCTGATTCAATGACGGCATTGATTGAAAGTGGCGCAATTACTTTTGGGCGTGGTGCCGGGCGTGGCCAAGCAAACGCAGATGGCGAGGGCTTTACGCCGCCAGCCGGTGTTGTGCCCGGGCAAGGGGGTGGCCCAGGTGGTGGAGGCGGTCCTGGTGGTGGCGGCCCAGGCGCGCTTGGCGGTGGCACCATCAGCGAAGATGATTTAGCCACCCGTCAGGCAGCGATCGCCTCTGGGGAGGGGGAAGCTCAAATTCAGGAACAGGCGTTGGTTGGTGCCGTGGTACGGTTGCTGCAAACAAAAACGGGCGAGACGCCTGAAAATCCTGGTGCCGGCATTGCGGATGTAGTGTTAACGGCCGTTTCTGAAGCTATCGGCATGTCCGTTGAAGCATTGCAGGCTGGCCTGGCTGAGGGCACGACGTTGGCAGCCGTGATTGAAGCAAACGGTGAGGAGGTAACGGCCGTGCGTGAGGCGATTTTGGCTGGCTTAAGCGAATTACCCAACGCAGCTGAACTCGATCTTGAACAGATTGCAGATGGGTGGTTGGCTGAAGAATGAGTCCGTTTATCCCGCATTTATTCACCAAGATTTGGACGAATAAAGTATTAGTCGTTTCTGAGAAGAGATTTTAAAAAGGATCCTCATGTCTATGGGTTCCGTACAATTTGGTGTTGGTTTAAGGTGCAGCCAATGAACAAATAGTTTATGCACTGAAGAAACAACCATTTTGGAGGTATTTTAGTGAAGAAGATTTTAGGTGTTTTGCTCTTGTTTTTAATGATGCTTGCGACAACGGCCTGTGGGATTTTGCAGGAACCAGCTGAACCAAGCGCCACAATCGAGGCGGTTCCGTTGGACATTGAAGAAGCCGATGAGCCTGTCGTGATAGAGGAGTCTACTGACGTTCCTGAGCAACCGCCAGTTGAACTGGATGTGGTTGAGGAGCCGGAAGACGTTGAGGAAGAAGCAGATTCAGCTGCTGAGCCAGCGGTTGGCGGTCTGGCTGTTTATGAAATTAGCCAGGGCGACTCTGAAGTGCGCTTTGAATTGGATGAGGATTTGCGCGGCAGCCGCACCACGGTTGTTGGCGCTACAGATCAAGTTGCCGGGCAAATTGCCCTTGATTTTGCAGATTTGTCAACGGCGCAGGTGGGCGAGATTCAAATTAATGCCCGGACGTTGGAAACGGACAATGAGTTCCGTAACCGGGCCATCCAAAATGAGATTTTGGATACGGGTGATTACGAATTTATTAGCTTTGTGCCAACGGCCGTTTCTGGCCTGCCAGATTCCGCCGCTGTTGGTGAAGAAATCAGCTTCACCATTGAGGGTGATTTGACGGTTCGGGACATTACAGCGCCGGTTACTTTTAGCGTGGTAGCTACGGCCGTTTCCGAAGATCAAATTTCTGGCACCGCAACGGCCGTCGTGTCTCGCGAAGTTTATGGCCTGACCATCCCCGAAGTACCCAATGTGGCGAACGTAGAAGACGAAATTGATTTAATCATCAGCTTCGTGGCGAACCGTTCCTAGTTCGAGGGGATACGTTCCGAGAAAGCGCGGGTGCGGCGCGGCCACAAATTGATTGGCGCGTCGCACCCTTCTACACCTTCTAAAGTCTCAAATCCCCAAGATCAGCTTGGCAAGAGAAAAATAGATAAGCAAACCTGTTGCATCAACAATGGTGGTGATCATGGGTCCGCTGATGACGGTGGGGTCGATGTGAAAGCGGTCGGCAAGAACTGGGATGACGGTGGCAACGCTGGTAGACCAAATGACAATAATTGGCAAGGTCAAGGCTACCACCAGGGCAACCTCAAAACCGGTGTTCCATAACAGTGCCCGAACAATGCCGACAGCACCCATAACCGCACCTAGCAGCAAGCCAACTGACACCTCTTTGCGCCAGGCGGCGGTGAGATTGCTCAGGCGAACCTCGTCCAGGGTAATGGCGCGAATGATGGTCGCAACCGTTTGGGAGCCAGCGTTGCCGCCGGTCCCCGTGATTAACGTGATGAAAAAGCCCAGGGCTACGATAAGGTCAAGTTCATTCTGGTAAAAACGAATTACCTCACCCGACAAGGTTGACGCCACAAAGAGCAGCAGCAGCCAGCCGATTCGTTTGCGAACAATCTGGAAGACTGAAACGGCAAAATAGGGTTGATCGAGCGGTTCGGAACCACCCAGCCTTTGAATGTCTTCCGTTACTTCTTCTTCAAAAATGTCCAGGACGTCGTCGACGGTGACAACCCCAAGAAACTCGTTTGTTTCACTAACAACGGGAACCACAAAGTAGTCATAGCGGGCCACAAATTCTGCCAGCTCTTCCTGATCGGCTGTGACGGGGATGGAGGTCACATCGCTGCTCATGATTGATTCGATCGTCTGGTTGGGCTGGGAAAGGATAAGGGTGCGTAGCGGCACGACCCCAATGAGTTTATTGTCTCGATCGACGACGTATAGATAGTGTAACGTTTCAGCATCTTCCAGGGATCGCAGGTAATCGATTGTTTCGTTCACTGTCCATTGGCGGCGCAGGGCGACCACATCGCGCGTCATTAGGCGGCCAGCGGTATCCTCTTCGTACGCCAGCAGTTCCTGCACCTCGGCGGCTTCTTCCGGCTCCATCAACCCGATGAGTCGATCAGAAATTTCGTCTGGTAAATCCTCCAAGAATTCGGCCGCGTCATCCATCGGCAGCTCGTCGAGCAGGTCGGCAAGCCGTTCATCGTCTACTTTGTCTACCAATTCCTGACGCACTTGCCCGACGGTTTCGTCGAGTACCTCACTGGCAATCTCAATCGAGAGCAGCTCAAAGACGGCAACGGCCGTTTCTGGCTCTAGCTCATCAAGTAACTGGGCAATGTCTGCCGGATGAATGCGGGCCAGATGAGCTTGCAGCTGTGTAAGCTTGCCTTCAGCGACCATTTGCTCGATTTCTTCGATTGGCGGGAAATTCTGTGCAGCATCATCCATCATGGACTCTCCTAATGGGAGGAACGGCCGTTTCAAAAAGGTAACCAGCTGTTGCGTTTAAAAGTATTGGGGTAACCAATCTATTATAGCGGAGTGACCCAAAATAGACAGCTTGCCAGCAGCTGACCGTCCACCAAAATGGGGAAATCGTGTTACAATTTCTGCTCCAAAGGAGCGCGATTTGGTCATCGTATTGTTGAGCTTCAACTTCCTGCTAATGATCCTCATGCCTATCTTGATGGGTCGTTGGATTAGGCGCCGACGCGGGGCCGGGTGGGGGCTGTTTGGCATCGGTGCGGTCACATTTGTCCTGTCCCAGGTCGGTCACATTCCCTTTAATTGGCTGATCTTGCAGAAGCTGGAATGGATAACGGGTGAGAATCTTATCGTCTTGACACTCTTTCTTGGAATCTCATCCGGTGCGTTTGAAGAGGTGGCGCGATATTTAGCCTATCGCTTCTGGGCCAGAGAAGCCCGATCATGGGGTCGAGGCCTGATGTTAGGAGCGGGACATGGCGGCATTGAAGCGATTTTTCTGGGCGTGATTGGCTTGCTAAATCTTACCGTCTTGCTTGGCCTGGACAATGGCTATTTCCAGGGATTGCTCGCTTCTGTGCCTGAAGATCAACTTTATCTGGTCGATAATCAAATAAGTGCCTTGTTTGATGTTCCCCCAATGCTGGCGCTGCTGGGTGCCGTCGAACGACTTTTTGCTTTGCTGCTTCATCTGTCAGCGTCACTCTTGGTGATGCAGGTGTTTGTGCGGAAGCAGCTGCGCTGGTTGGGTGCTTCCGTTGGTTGGCACGCCGTTTTTAATGGCGTTGCTGTTTATGTGGCCACTGTCTGGGGTGCTGTACCTGCAGAGCTGGCTTTGGGAATTCTAAGTCTGGTTAGTCTCGGCTTAATATTTTGGTTGCGTACGCCGGAGCCAATTATTGAACCACCTGAGCCTTTGCCTGAGCTGCAGCCGCTGGCCCCGCTGGGACAATCTTATGAATCATTGGATCGGAGTAAATACACACGCTAATTTCGCGTAGCGAATTAAGTAGGCAAAGATGATTAGGACAACGAATTTAACGAAACGCTTTGGCGAGAATACGGCCGTCGATCGCCTAACTCTCAGTATCCCAGAAGGGGAAGTGTTTGGCTTTTTAGGGCCAAACGGTGCGGGAAAAACCACGACTGTGCGTATGCTCACCAGCCTCATTTCACCAACAGCTGGCACAGCCGAAGTAGTGGGCCAAAAATTGGGGGAGGGGGACACAGATATACGGCGCAATGTAGGCATTCTCACCGAATCTCCAGGCCTGTACGAGCGTTTATCTGCCCATAAAAACCTTTCCATCTACGCGCGCCTGTACGAAGTAAAAGATATTTCTGGCCAGGTAGAAAAATATTTGCGCCTGCTCGGACTATGGGAACGACGTCATGATGCGACCGGCACTTTTAGCAAGGGGATGCGGCAGAAATTGGCCATTGCCCGGTCACTGCTTCATGAACCACGTCTCCTTTTTTTGGACGAACCGACCGCTGGACTAGACCCGGAAGCCTCGCGCCTGGTGCGCGACTTTATTGGTGAAGTAAGAGAACAGGGGCGCACGATCTTCCTCACGACGCACAATTTAGATGAGGCAGATCGGTTATGTGACCGGATTGCGGTGTTTAAGTCCCAGCTGCGCGTGCTGGATTCACCTGAAGGATTGCGCAAACAGCTATACGGCCGTCAGGTTGTGTTTCATTTAGCAAATGAGGCGGCAACTGGCTTGCCAATCCTGCAAGATTTACCATTTATAAAGAAAATCGAGGCTGTAGAGAATAAGCTACTGGTTGCCGTTGATGATCCAGAACAACACAATCCTGAAATGATTCGACGTTTGGTGGGAGGTGGGCAAAATATCCAATTTGTTGGTGAATTACGCCACTCTTTGGAGGAAATCTATCTGCAACTAATCAATCGTGAGGAAGCGGGGGAGGCAACCAATGGACAAAATTAAAACAATCATTGACAAAGAGTGGGCCGAAGTATTCAAAAACAAACTAGTGCTCTTTTCTGTTGCGTTTTTGCCGCTAATCCTCACGGCGCTACCTCTCATTACGTTATACACCACGCAAAGCCTTACGCCAGAGGATTTGGCCGCCTCTACTACGACAAGCACACCAGATGAATTTTTTGGCGATTTGTGCATTGGTTTGAGTGAAGCTGATTGCACCCAACTCTATTTGCTCAATCTGTTTACGCTGATGTTCATGATTTTACCGGTGATGATTCCGGTAACCATTGCCGCTTACAGCATTGTGGGTGAAAAATCAACACGTAGTCTGGAACCGTTGCTTGCTACGCCCATTACAACGACGGAATTAATCGTGGGCAAAGGTATGGCGGCTGTTATTCCTGCTGTCATTGTCACCTGGCTGTCCTTTGGCATTTATCTTTTTGCGGTGCGCTTGATGACCAACGCCGCAATTTTTGCCCGGGTTGCGGAACCATATTGGTTGCTAGCCGTCTTGGTGGTGGGGCCGCTTTTGGCGGTGATGGCCGTTTGTGCAGCAATGATGATTTCGTCTCGCGTGACGGATCCGAGAACGGCCGAACAGCTGTCTGGGGCCGTGGTTTTGCCAATTATTTTGTTAATCATGGGCCAATCATTTGGAATCTTTTTACTTAGCAGCGAGCTGGTATTGGTAACGGCCGTTGTCTTGCTTATTCTTGATGTTGTTTTAGTTTATTTAACCATCCAGCTGTTTCAACGGGAAACCATATTGACACGCTGGAAATAATTTAGATGTTGAGGAGAGTGTGATTTATGGCAAAAAATCGTCGTAAACCGCCGTCGCGTGCCGAGCGGCGGGCGGAAGTGGCCAAACAAAAAGCGCAGCGCAAGCGGTTGATGTCCCTTATTGGTGGCGCAATTGCCATCCTGATTATTGGCCTGGTCGTTTGGCAGCTGTGGCCGGAGCCCACGATAGAATCCGCGGCTGGGGAAGGTGTGGTGTTGGCAGGAGAACGGCCGTTAGCCGCGCTGACGCCCGCTGAGCGAGACGGCTATTATAGTGCGCCACCGCCCATGTCTATTGACACCAGCAAGGAGTATGAAGCCATCATCCAAACCGAGAAAGGTGAAATGCGCCTGCGCCTGTTTGATGATGAGGCTCCAATAACGGTAAATAGCTTCGTCTTTCTGGCCAATCAGGGCTTTTACGATGGCACAACCTTCCATCGCGTGCTTGAGAATTTCATGGCGCAAGGGGGTGACCCGACCGGTACCGGGGGCGGTGGTCCTGGCTACCAGTTTGAAGACGAAGTGGAGACGGGATTCAGCTTTGACAGGCGCGGGCTGTTGGCCATGGCCAATGCTGGGGCAGGCACTAACGGCAGCCAGTTTTTTATCACCTTCAATGCGGAGGGCTCTGCCCATCTTACGGGGCGCCACACGATTTTTGGCGAACTGATTGAAGGCGACGACGTTTTAAGCGCCCTGACATTGCGTGATCCGGGATCGGCAACAGTTCCTGGTGACTTGATTGAAAGCATTGTGATTGTAGAAAAATAAATGCTAACTGGCTGTTGAGAAAAACCAGCCGCATCCCAAGGCTGTTTGGGATGCGGCCCTTCAAAAGAGTTGCTCTCGGTTAGCCTTCCGGGTCTCCATAGACCTCAAGCCGAACAGCCTCCACGTCGGCCAATAATGCATCAATGTCCTCTGGGTTTCGCCAAAATTTACCGATTGCATCGAGCAGTCTAGACGCTACTGCCGGATTGGTATTTGCGCCAATCAGCTGCGTTAAGACAGCTGCCTCGTCCACCAGCTGCCGGCCTTTTTCATAGACGGGCAGCAGGCTACTGCGATCTACGCTTAAATTGCTTGGTAACCGCTTTAGCGCTGCTAAATTGGATTGCTGAGAGGCTGCATTCCCCACAAAAGTTAAAAAGGCGCGGGCTTCATCTGGATACGGTGTATCCGACAGCATGAAGGCACCCCACATCGGCACCAACTCACCGAGTGGTACACTTTCGTCAATGATGGGGAACCGTATCAGATCGGTGACGGCCTTCGTCTCATCATCGATAAACTCATAGAGCCATTCGCCGTGGGCATACATGGCGGCTTCGCCAGATTCAAATTTGGCGATGGCCTGTGAGTAGCCTTTGCTGGTAGCCCGTTCATCAAAGCAGTTGTGCTCAAAAAGTTGGCCATAGTAATCGAATACGGTGCGGACCCGTTGGTCTGTGTACGTTGCTTGACCACGCATGAGCTGCTCATGGAATTCAGGGCCGTTGAGGCGTTGGTTTATGTGAGTGAACCAAAAACCCATTGGGGGAGGCCAATTGGATACGGCCGTCATGGCAAAAGGTGTTATCCCTACTTCGTTCAGCCTGTCACAAACTGTCAGCAGTTCGTCCCAGGTGGTGGGCGGCGCTACGTCCGCTGCTGCCATCACGTCGGTGCGGTAAAAGATGCCGTTCCACTGGATCGCTTGCGGGACAAAATATTGACGGCCGTTTACCGTTGACATGGCCTTCACGCTGGCCGGAAAAAAGGCATCCCAACCTTGTTCTTCCCACAAATCTGTGATGTCGGCGATGATGCCTTGTTCGGCGTATTCCGTAAGGCTGCCACCCAGCGCTGCACTGTACACATCGGGCGGATTGTCACTCTGAAGCTGATTGTGAATCGAGCGATTAACAAAGGCTTGATAATAGTCGGTTCGAACAATCTCTGCGTCCAAATCAGGATAGTCTGCCAAAAAGGCTTCCCAATTGGCCTGGTCCCACTGCCCGGCAGGCAGGCCACCGTAGTGAGAGCCAAACACAAACGAAGGTAATGGGGTTGGTGTAACGGGCGGCTGTGTTGGAACGGCCGTCTCTATTGGCGTGGGTCGGGGCGTATCCGTTGCTGCAAGCGCGGTAACAGT
>CBDUOF010000259.1:0-8046 GCA_965368765.1 uncultured Anaerolineae bacterium
AGTTATTGTCATGAAATGATTCCATGCTACCCAACGGTTATGCTGAGGTCGTCTGACGCATCCCTAAAACTTAGAAACAGTGCGCAACCCCGCCGATTAATCAAGAAATTTATTTGGCCAGCTTTAGATCGATTTCTCGCCAAAAGGGGCTTGAAATGCTGTGACAAGGTGTTGCGCGAGATCACCAACCGTTAATGGGCCAACAAAATGGGCTCACGCTTTTTCGATACGCCAGCAACGGTGAATTTTATCATTGCGAAAATCTTCCGGGATGGTTTGCTGGGTGATTTCTGTGGCCACGAATTTAGGCGGCAGGGCTGTCTCGTCCAGCTTGAAGTTCCGCGAATTGGTGCTAAAAATGAGCGTGCCTCGCCGCGCCAGCCGGGCCAGACAGGCCTGGATCAATTCTGGATGATCCCGATCGACGGAAAATGAGCCGCGCGCCATTCGTTTGGAGTTGCTGAAGGTTGGCGGGTCACAAATGATAAGATCATAGCTTCGTTTGTCCGTTGCCAGAAATTGCCAGCAATCCCCGGCAATGACGCGATGTTGATCACTTTCGCGAACGCCATTGTGTTTCAAGTTGCGCACGGCCCAACCGCAATAATTTTTGCTTAGATCGACGGTAGTGGTGGCCTTGGCTGCACCAGCAATGGCGTAGCAGGTGAAGGAGCCGGTGTAGGCAAACAGATTTAAGACGCGCTTGCCGCCCGATTCGGCGCGCACCATGCTGCGGGTTTGCCGATGGTCTAAAAAGAGGCCGGTGTCCAGGTAATCGCTCAAGTTGACTTCAAAGGTGAGCCCTTGCTCGGTGACCAGGCGCGTGTGGCCTTGTTGGCCAAATCGTTCATACTGCTTTTGCAAGCCCTGCTGACGGGCGCGTGTTTTGACAAAAATTTGACCAGGGGTCAGCGTCAGGGCATCTTGAATTTGGTCGAGGGCGTCCTGATGCCAAACGGCCGTTTCTGCCTCTTCATCCCCGCTGCCCCGCTCGAACAGCCAAACCACTGCTTCGCCATCATACCAATCCACGATGAGTGGAAATTCGGGAATATCTCGCTCATAGAGGCGGTAACAGCTAATATCGTGGCGGTTGGCCCATCGTTTCAGGTGGCGTTTTCGTTTTCGCAGGCGGTTGGCTAACATGTTGTTCATAAAAGTAAGCGTTCTCCAAAAAATGCAGGAACATGGCGTTACGCAGAGAAGAAGGAAAAATCTGCGTTAATCAGTGTAAGCTGCGGACAGGTTCCTGAGTATAACAAGAAGGACATCGAATGACAGGATTGATTTTGGCATGTGATTTTGGCGGGACGAAGTTGTCGGCGGCGGTGGTGGAAACGGCCGTTCTAACGGAAACGCCGCCTCGATGGCGGAAGCACCAAAGGCGCTTCTCGCCAAAGGGAGCCAGCGCCGAAACTGATATTGCCACGATGGTCGAGATGGGCCGGGAACTGCTGGGTGGGAAACGGCCGTTGGCAGTGGGTGTCAGCTTTGGCGGCCCGGTTGACTTCGAAACCGGTGTGGTGCGACTGAGCCACCATGTGCCTGGCTGGGAAAATGTGCCGCTGCAGCAAACGCTTGAACAAGCTTTTCAGGCGACTGTTCGTGTCGACAACGATGCCAATGTCGCGGCATTGGGCGAATGGCGTTTTGGTGCGGGGCAGGGGGTTCAAGACCTTCTGTACGTGACGGTGAGCACGGGGGTGGGTGGTGGCTGGATTCTGGCGGGACGGCCGTATCGTGGGTCGTCGGGCCTGGCCGGGGAAATTGGCCACACCGTGGTAGACCCAAACGGGCCGCTCTGCCTGTGCGGCAAGCGGGGCTGTGTCGAGCGACTGGCCTCTGGGCCGTATATGGCGCAAGACGTGGCGACAGCGCGTGGCCTCTCTATCGAAAGCGTGACCGGGCAGTTGGTGGCTCAATGGGCAGAAGCTGGAGAGGAAACGGCCGTTGCCATTCTAGGCCGGGGTGCGTGGGCTTTGGGCGTTGGCATAGGCAACGCCTGTAATTTGCTTAACCCCGCCCGTGTGGTGCTGGGTGGTGGCGTTACAAAGTCTGGCGAACGCTGGTGGCAGACTGTGCGGCAGACGGCCTACACCACTGCTTTACCAGAGATTCAGTTTGATATCCTCCCGGCAAGGCTCGCTGACGATGCGCCTCTTTGGGGAGCCGTCGCCCTGACCCATTAATGAAGTTGTAAGAATATGCCATTTCTATTATGGTATAATCCGAGCAGCGTTCCCATAACATCCACCCACCAATAAAGTAACATCCCTGCAGCCGGGAAGTGGAAGAATTAGGCAGACCAAAAAGAGAAATCTGTAATAAAGAAGCAGGATTTCTTGTGATTTGCTCAAGTAAAAGCCTCATTGGCTTTTACGCAATTCTTGTTTCATTGTAGTGAGCCCATGCTCTGTTTACTGAAAGGTATCAACTTATTACGATATACAAGAGCCTGTATCAATCTTTGCCTGGTTGCTGCGGGCTTTGTTGTTTTTAAAGCTGTTTCCCCGGGAGGTGATGCTGTTCAAGACACGTGATTGATTAAATAAACCCTTACTCTATTTGGTAGAAGCATGAAGGCAAGAATCTGAGGCTTTCTCTACTCTTGTCACCAACTTCGGAGGAAAACAAAAAGTGTTTAATTCAAAGAAGCCACATCTAAGATCAAACAAATTAAGCTTTGTGATCATTATTCTATTATTGCTTGGCGTTGTGTCACTGGCTCAGGCAGATTCTCAACCGGCACGTCCGGATCGACCATTGCCTGCTTCTGTAGCTGCCAATCAGCTTGATGCGCCAATCTCCGTGTCCAATGCCACGGCATTGCTCAAAGTAAGCGAAAGTCTGCAAAATGCGGAAGGATCGCTTCAGGTGATTGTGCGCTTGAGCGAACCAGCAATGGCGCGAACGGCTGCCAGCGGTGCGCAATCTCGTGCGGCGCAAAATGCTCAGCGCGATCGAATTGAGGCTCAGCAAAATGCGGTTGTAGCTGACGCAACCAGCCGCGATGCCAATGCCCAGGTGCTGGGTAATGCCCGCGTCGCCCTCAACGCGGTCATGATGCACGTCGATGCGGCCGTTCTTACCGAACTCGCCGCCAATCCTGCCATTGTTTCCATCAATCCAGTGGTTGATTATGAGATGGACTTAAGCGAAACGGTTCCCTATATTGGGGCAGCCGCCGTGCAAAACAGTGGGTATGATGGGTCGGGCATCCGAGTGGCTGTTCTAGACAGCGGTATTGATTACTACCACGCTGATTTGGGTGGTTCCGGCGATACAAACGACTATCTCAATGACGATCCCTCTATTATTGAACCAGGCACCTTCCCAACGGCCAAAGTCGTTGGTGGTTATGATTTTGTTGGCTCAGCCTGGGTCAGCGGTCTGCCTACTGTACCTGATGCGGATCCGCTGGATGATGGTCCGGGCGCAGGCCATGGCACGCATGTAGGCCACATCATTGCTGGAGCAGGCGGAGTTGCTCCCGGGGCAGATTTATACGCTGTCAAAGTTTGTTCTTCCATTTCCACCTCTTGCAGTGGTGTTGCGCTCATCCAGGGCATGGAGTTTGCTGTGGATCCAAATGGGGATGGGGATCCTTCTGACCATGTTGACATCATCAATATGTCTTTAGGTTCTGACTATGGACAGCCTTTTGATGACGATCTTTCCGCAGCGGTTGAAAATGCAACGGCCGTAGGCGTTCTGACAGTGGCTTCGGCTGGCAATGGCAGTGACAAGCCCTACATCCAGGGCTCGCCCGCGTCAGCACCGTCAGCATTGTCCGTCGCCCAAACGCAGGTGCCGTCGGCTGCACTCCAGTTGATCAATGTAGATGGCGTAGATTATCCGGCCGGATTCCAGCCTTGGTCAACGCCGTTAGCAGGGGTGCTTTCGGGGCCTGTGCAGTACGGTGACGGCGCTGGCGGCAATCTGGATGGCTGTGCGCCTTTCTCTGCCGGGTCGTTGACCGGTATGGTCGTATTGATTGATCGTGGCGCCTGTAATTTCACCCTTAAAATTAAAAATGTGGGTGATGCTGGTGGAATTGTTGGCATTATTGGTCTGGTAGCTCCCGGCGCGCCTTTCTCTGGTGGTGACGGTGGCGACGCCCCAATTACCATTCCTGGTTATATGATCAATCAGGCAGATTCAAACGCGATCAAAGCTGCTGTTGGTGCAACTGGTACAGTCGATCCTGGCAACCAATTGCCATTGGTTGGCCAAATGGTTGGCTCCTCTTCCCGTGGTCCGCAGCATGAATCTACAACATTGCTCAAACCTGAAATAGGCGCGCCTGGCGCTTCTGTGTCGGCCATCGCTGGCACGGGTACCGGCACGGGCCCGTTTGGTGGTACCTCTGGTGCTGCCCCGATGGTATCCGGTTCGGCTGCTTTGCTGCTACAGGCTTCACCGCACCTAAGCCCATTGGAAGCCAAGGCGACATTGATGAATAATGGCGAAACCAATATTGATACCGATCCATTTACCGGACTGGCTCCTGTCGCCCGCATCGGTGGTGGTGAGGTTCGGGTCGATCGGGCTGTTAGTGCTCCAGCCGCAGCCTGGGAAAATAACGGCGCGTCTGGTGCCCTGAGTTTTGGATTTGTTGATGTTACCGGGAATACGGTTAATCTGTTCAAAACGGTTCGGGTACGCAATTACTCCAATGAAAGCATTGTCTATGACATTGTGCCAACGTTCCGATATCAAGATGATATTGACAATGGTGCGGTTGAGATCAGTGCCCCACGTACGGTAAGAGTTCCGGCCGGGCGTGATCGCACGTTTACCGTCAGAATGACTATTCATGGAAACTTGCTCCGGGCAAATTATATGAATTCAGGCAGCGTCGGTGCTGATCCAAGCGCGATTACCCTGAATGAATATGATGGTTATCTGATATTAGATGATGGTTCACACCCCATCCATGTGCCCTGGCACGTACTGCCGCGCCAAGATGCGAAAGTGGTTGGTCCTTCTAACCTCAGGTTTGATCGCAATGGCGAAGATGTTGTTAACCTGACGAACACCGGCGTTGGCACGGCCCAAAACGATGCCTATGCCTTGCTGGCTACGAGTCCAAACATCCCTGAAGGGCCATTCGGTGGTCAAGCACCAACACCAGACATCAGAGCCGTCGGGATCAACACCTTCCCGGTTCCGGCTGGCTTCTGCTCCGCTGACGAGTCCTTTATCTGGGCCTTTGCAATTAACACCTGGGAACGGCAGCAGCATTTACTGCCTGTAAGTCATCAAATCTACCTTGATACGAATCAAGATGGCATTGATGATTACGTGGTTCTCAACCGAGACTTGAGTGGTCTCGGTACGATCTCCGACGGCCGTCAGCTAGCCTGGGCAGTCGATTTGGCAACGGGCAGCGCTACAGCCTTCTTCTTCGCTGAACACTCAATGAACACTGGTAACACGGTTCTTTATATCTGTGGTGAGCAGGTTGGCTTGACCGGCACGGATATGCTGGCTACCAATGTTAATATGTCTGTGTTTGCCCAAGACTTCTACTACGGCGGTCCTGGCGATACTGTTGACGGCTTGACCGTGACACCGCTTGGCGAGCGTTACTTTGGTACGCCTGAAGACATTGCGGGCGACTCGGTTGGTTCGATGACTGTGGTTGACTTTGGTCTCTTCCCCGGCAACACGCCTGAACTCGGTGTCATGCTGGTCACCAATGGTGATCGTGGGGCTGGTGCTCGTGGTGGGGCAACGCAAGCAACAGAAGCGTTGCTGTTCTCAGCGCCATAGGTTCCTGATGATATTCGTTCGTGAGTTTAATGGTTGAAACGGCCGTTAAACTTACCTGTAGCTGAATTTAAGCAAAAAAGCTGTATCGCAAAAGCGCGGTGCAGCTTTTTTGTTTAGGAAATAGGCGTTCCGTCAATGGGTGCTGGCTGGCTGTTCTGGCAGAGAACGAAGTAGCCTGTTTCGGCAACGTGGTAATTGTAGACACGGCTGTTTGCTTCCAGCACTATCCGGTAGCCATTCACCGGGGACTGGGAATACACCTGTCCTGGCAAGGGACAGCCCAACGAACCATCCTGCCAGACAATTGCTTCACTCTGCGTCACGTCGATTGCTGCACGCTGAACTGCCGCCACGGTTTCAAGATCTTCAAAGACGGCCGTCATGATTGCTTCCGGTATCTTCTCTATAACCGATGGAACGGCCGTCGCCGGTAAGGCTTCAATGTTGGCAGGGGGGGCTGGCGTTTGGCGGATTGTTCGGGGATCGGCTGTAGGTGAAACGGCCGTACTGGCCTCTGAAGGTGCGTCAAATGTCTCTGTTTCGCTTCCGGCGGCATTGTCATTCATGGGGTCAATCGGTTCGATTTCCGGTCCAATTCTTGGGACACAACCGACTGATATCCACAGCGTGAACAAGCTGAACAAAATAGTTGCACATCTGTTTTTCATAGGTATTTCCCTGGGTAAACTGCGGAAAAGTGGTGATGTATTGCCAATATTATTTCTGCAGTTTACATAAACCATCTCGTTTGACCTTATCACATCACTCCTAAAACGTATACTCAGCTCCGTTTGTTCCCAACAGCGGATCACGGATAGAATTAGATCCGAGGAAAATGAATATAACGTTTATGGATGAGAGGTTGTGTTGCTGGGGCAGTGGTGCGCAGGGTGGCTCGTACCTGCTTCGCCTAACGGTGCGCCGACCGCTGATGGTATGTTTTGGCCGTTTTAATGGAGGCGAGCCTGTGATCGTGCCGCCGGGCGATTATTTGTATGTGGGTTCTGCCCTGGCCCAAAAGGGAGCATCCTCGCTGGCACGACGGCTGCTGCGCCACGCCAGTTGGCATGATTCCCAAAACCCACACGCAATTCAGAAGCACCTGTTGCGCCTTTTGCCACAGATTGGCCTGGGACCAGAGCCGCTGCATCCGCCATTGGGCAAAAAGTTGCGCTGGCACGTTGATTATTTGCTGGACGAGGCAGGGGTGGATTTAACGGCCGTTTACCTTATCCGTTCTCCAAAAGAGGGCTTTGCCACGGTTGCGAGGAGAGGCATGGAAACGGCCGTTGCTCGCTGGCTGCTTACACGGTCAGAGGTAGCGCCGCTCGTTGCTGGCCTGGGTGCGACGGATGATCCGGGCGGGACGCATTTGCTGCGCGTTACGGCCGTTCCCGCCTGGTGGCAAACCTTTCCCCAACAGCTTACGCGCTTTTTGCGGCGCGTTGCCCTATGAATCGTCAACCACTTTTTTGGCTCCTCGCGCTCCTCGGCGGATTGATTGCCTGTGTTTCCGTTCGCCCGGTGCCCACACCAGTGCCCGGCCAACATGCAGTCGCAACGGTGCCGCCCGCAACGGCTACTGTTCGACCAGCCCTGTCCCCGCAACCACCCTCCAATGGCACCTCGGTGGCTGAACCAGTGCCCGCGCCGTCTCCCACGCCGCGTCCCATCCCTCATTGGCAGAACGGGTTGGACACGACTATTCGGGATGGGGCTCAAGATGCAGTCTTTCATCAGCTGCTGCCGGAGAACAGCGGCCTTTGGCAGTACGATTCGGGCAGCTTCTGGCATCCCATTGCCCTGGCCATGAACGAAACAACGGCATTTTTGCTGGATGGAGGGCGGGTGCTGGCCCTGGATTTGGTGCAGGGAAATTCCCCTCAGCCGCTGCTACAGCCGGGCGATTTTGTGGAAGGGTTGCTGGTGCAGGAACCGCTCGACATGACGTTGATTGATGATGAGTTGCTTGTTTTGGATCGGGCTGGCGGCATGTATCGACTCGATCTAGCAACGGCCGTTTGGCAGCTTGAACGCAACGAACGGCCGATTGGGGCGACATCCAGCCATTACTTTGTCGCGCTCGGTCACGATGCGGCCGCCAGCCAGATGCGACTGCGGCTGGAATCCAGCTACCGTTATGCTCAATATTTCTTCCCCGATGAGCGCGAACGCTTGTGGTCGCTGCCGCAAGACGCTGAGCCGGTAGACGTTAGCGGCGTGGCGGATCACGTTTATGTGCTTTGGCGCAATTTAGACGGTACGGCAACG
>CBDUOF010000260.1:0-8041 GCA_965368765.1 uncultured Anaerolineae bacterium
GATCATTCACCAGCATACCTTTCCCCGTCCAGAATAGAGAAGATCTATTCAACCGCAGGGCTACTTTGCCTGCCCCCAATTTGGCTCAATCATACGCGACGATCTATCCACAACTGCAAAAGCTGCCCCAGTGGTTACATCCACTATGCCTGCAAACAATTTATGATGTCGAGAGCGCACGGTCCGTGCAACTTTTTCTGTGTGTGGCTGTAGTGTTGAGTGACTGCAGCGATAGAGTTGAAATCGGGAAAGTTCTTTGAATTAAAAAATAGTGATTCTCCCGTTATCCCTGAGTAAACCACAAAGAAAAGGCGATTTTTAGGTCAAAAGACTTTTTGTGGTTTGCTCCGATAATAAGAAAAGGTGACGCATATGAAACAATGGCTTTTACGGCTTTGGTTTGTGGGTTTAACAACGATTGTTCTCGTATTCTTCTCTGAAAAAGCGTATTGGTATCCGCAAGGGTATACGATTGGCGAGCTAATTTTATTTTACGCCATGCCTGTGTATGCTTGTTTGTGGGCAATAAATACATTTCAGGTACGGCGCTTATCTGGCGTGGTCTTGATCGCGACCCTATTTGCATTTCTGGTCGAAGGGGTCCTGACGCCAGTGATTTATGAGGCAGGCCTGTTTGATCCGATCATGCCGGCTTACTTTATCGGTTGGCATGGGCTGTTGGGCGTTGTGTTCGGTTGGTATTTTGTACGGCGCTGGCTGGTAAATCAGCAATGTGGCAGGCTGCTTGTTGGATCAGCGTTGTTTGGTGCCTTTTGGGGGACGTGGGCGATTGTGTATTGGCTGCCAGAGAATATGACGGAGTATACGAACGGTGGTCAGTGGCCGGTGGCTGAATTTGGCCTTCATGCCCTGACGTTTACGTTGATGCTGATGTTGGGGCATTGGCTGTTGGGGCGGGGTGGCTGGCAGGCGAAATTTGTGCTGGGGCGTTGGGAGAAATGGGGTGTCACGGCCGTTTTGATCTTCTTCTTTGCAACGTTAGCGCTTCCTGCGGCACCGTTAGGGATTCTAAAATTGCTCGTGATGCTAACGGCCGTTTCTCTGCCGCTGTGGATCAAGCGCCGTCGGGAGCCACCTGGCACGCTGTTTGCTGATTTGGCTGGTTCCGTGCCGGCACGTCATGTTTTGCCGCTTTTGGCAATGCCGCTGCTGGCAACGGCAGTTTACGGGCTTGCCACCGTGAGCCAGCCACCAGAAACAGTGCTTCGCGATATGTTTGAGCTAATTCCGCTAGCCCAAGCTTTGTTAGGAGCGCTACTGTTTGTATGGGCGTTGATTGCCACGATACGGCCGTCTAAACGCACCCAAACTACCCTTTCCGGAGAGCTAACATGATGCACAAATGGATAAAATGCTTCTTTATTGTGGCATTTGGCCTGGTGGTCGCCTGTGAAGAAACGGCCGTTTCCCCAACAGCCCTGCCCGAAACGCTATCGGACGCTGTAGAAACGGAGGTTGGAGACGAACGACACCTAAACATCAGTGTCACCGAGGCTGCTGGCGAAGAATTTGATGCCGCCATGAATTTGGCACTCTCTCTTGGCGCCGAGGCTGTTCCGTTAAGCGTGTATTGGGATGAGATCGAAACGGAACCTGGCATTTTCAATCCAGCGCCAAACTGGTTGGAGATTGCCAATGTTTACTTTCCCACCAAGGGTTTGCAGCTAGCCCTGACCATCTCTGTTATTGACACCAACAATCTGCGAATGCCGTCCGATTTGGCAGATAAACCGTTTGATGATCCAGCCGTGGTTGACCGCTTTACCGCACTGTTGGACTATGTAGCCAGCCAGGTGCCACAGCTTAGCCTGACCTCTTTGGCCATTGGCAATGAAGTGGACGTCTACTTGTGGCAAGATGCGGAGAAATGGGCGGCATATGAACGCTTCTTTGCGGAAACGGCCGTTCATGCCCGCACCCTTTTCCCAGAAGTGCCGATCGGCAGCAAAGTCACCTTTGGGGGAATTGCCGGGCGCCAAACGGCGTCAATTCAATCACTGAACCGGCACAGCGATGTGGTGCTGGTCACCTACTATCCGCTCAACGCCGACTTTCAGGTGCGCTCGCCAACGGCCGTTCACGACGATTTCCAAACGTTGGTCAACACCTTTCCCCGGCAAACGATACATTTGTTGGAAGTAGGTTACCCGTCCGGCGCAGGCAACGGCAGCTCTGAGGCACAGCAGGCCGCGTTCATCCATGAGCTGTTTCTGGCCTGGGATGCCCATGCCGAACAGATCCCGGTGCTGAACTACACCTGGCTTACCGACATGCCGACGACGGCCGTGACCGAAATGACAGAATATTACGGTCTTGCTGAACCAGGCTTTGTGAGCTTTCTCGCCACGTTGGGCTTGCGCACCAACAACGGTGAGGAAAAGCCAGCCTTTACGCAGTTCGCTTCCGAAACAATGGAACGCGGCTTTCCTTAAAGCGTCTGAAAACCGTTCAGATCAGTTGTTTCCTGGTAATTGCACCCGAATCTCCCGTTCACCGTAGCCGAGCCGGTTATGAATCTGAGTACCAGCGCGGTGCAACAAATGGATCATGGTCAGGTTTGTGGGCAGCACGGTTGCATCAAAATAAAGAATGCCCCGCGAGACGGCCTGCTGCACCAGCGTTGTCATTAATCGACTGCCAATTCCCTGCCTCTGAAACTGATCTTCCACCAGGAAGGCCGCCTCAGCAGCGTCGGTGCTGGTCGCCACATAAAACGCCATCCCCACGATCTCCGCATGATTTCCGGGAAGGAGTGCGACCAGCGTATGGCCGCGTTTGTCATCTTGCTCACAAAATGTGGCAAGCTCACTGCGGGTGGGCTGACGCGGACGGAGATATCGTTTGTAGAGCGATTCATCAGAGAGTCGCTGGTGCATTGCTATGATTGCATCGACATCCTTTGGTTGTGCGGGGCGGATGACAACTGATGCAGGTGTCGTTTTCCGCAAAATGCTGCTCATGACGGTTGGGTTCATCCTAAAAATATCCATACCTGGCAGGATAGACAGAAACGGCCGTTCGCACAGCCATCGAAGGGTGGGCCTGTTCAATCAATTCTGTAGGCGGGTAGCCCTGTCGAAAGATAGGTGGTCCCTCTAAGGTTAAGGGCAGGAAGCCTGACCTAAGTTGACGTCTGGTGATAAAATCCACTCAACGATCAGGAAGCGAGGTGAATGATGACAACACAACGTGTGCGCGGGGCATGCCCGCATGATTGCCCCGATACCTGTGGCATTGTCACAGAAGTGGAAAATGGGCAGGCGATAAATTTTTACGGTGACGCCGAGCATCCCATTACGCAAGGGTGGCTGTGTGCCAAGGTACGGCCGTATCTCAACCACGTCTACCATCCCGACAGGCTGACGCAGCCGCTGCGGCGCGTGGGGCCAAGAGGGGGCGGGCAGTGGCAGCGCATTAGCTGGGACGAGGCGCTTGGTGAGATTGGGGAGCGCTGGCGCAGGATTATTGCTGAGTACGGTGGGGAAGCCATCTTGCCCTACAGCTACAGCGGCACGCTGGGCCTGCTGCAAATGGGGGTGGTGAACGGCCGTTTCTGGAATCGTTTAGGCGCCAGCCAGTTGGAACGCGCCATTTGTGGTGCGGCGGGGGAGTTTGCCGTTGAGGCGACGCTGGGCGGTCGCTTGAGTCCGCGATATGAAGACGTATCGCATAGTCAACTGGTCATTATTTGGGGACACAATCCGGTAAGCACGGCGCCTCACTTCATGCCCCACTTGCTGCAGGCGCGAAGAAATGGGACCCAGATTGTGGTCATCGATCCGCGCCGCACCCGCACCGCCAAATTGGCCGATTGGCATATTGCCCCCAGGCCGGGCAGCGACGGTGCGTTGGCGTTGGGCATGGCTCACCACATTATGACCAACGGCTGGCACGATGAAGCCTGGCTGGCGCAGCACAGCGAGGGCTGGCCACAGCTGCGGGTGAGATTGGCTGCCTATCCACTGAAGCGCGTGGCTGAAATCACCGGCTTGCCTGAAGCCGACATTGCCAAATTAGCGAGGCTGTATGCAGAAGCGACGCCTGGCCTCATCAAAATAGCCGATGGCCTACAGCGTAATCTTAATGGGGGGCAGACGATACGCGCGATTTGTGCCTTGCCTGCGTTGACGGGGCAGTACGGCCGTCGCGGCGGAGGGCTTGCCTACAGCACGAGCGGTTACCTGCAGTGGGATTCTGAAGCGATCCACAAATGGGCCGACTGCCCGCCACCAGGGCGCAAGGTTAATATGAATCGCCTGGGCGCAGCGCTGCTGGGCGAGGTAGACAAGCCACCCATTAAATCGCTGTTTGTTTTTGGCTCGAATCCAGCCACGATTGCCCCGAATGCCGGGCGAGTGGTCGAGGGATTGCAGCGCGACGACTTATTTACCGTGGTGCATGAGCTGTTTATGACAGACACGGCCGACCTGGCCGATATAGTTCTGCCTGCTACCAGCCAACTTGAACACACAGATTTACATAAAGCGTACGGCCACACCTATCTTACCTACAATCAGCCAGCGATTGCGCCATTGGGTGAATGCAAAAGTAACTGGCAAGTCATGCGTGCCTTGGCGCAGGAGATGGGCTTCAAAGAGCCCTGGCTATCGCAATCTGCCGACGAGGTACTGGATGAAATTTTGACGGCAACGGCCGTTACCAACCCTGCTCTGGCAGGCATCACGCTGGATCGGCTGAAGCAAGAAGGGACAATTCCGCTCACCATTGCTCCGGACGTACCTTTTGCCGACGGCCGTTTCCCCACGCCCAGTGGCAAGGTGGAGCTGTACTCGCAAACGATGGCCCAACTGGGTTTGGACCCGCTGCCGGGCAGGCAGGAGGTGGCAGACAGCGGGGGGCAGGATGGGGCACTGCCAGATGCCCATCTGGAAAACGGCCGTTTTCCAGCCGAAGAAGCCCTCGATTTACTTTCTGGTGCCTCCCATCACTTCACCAGCAGCACCTTTGCCAACCAGGCTGAACTGATGGCCCGGGAAGGTGAGCCGTTTGTCGAGATTCATCCCGTGGATGCGGCCCGGCGCAACATTCAGTCTGGCGATTGGGTGCGCCTGGAAAACGGCCGTGGCTGGTGTGATTTCCGTGCCAAAATTACGGATGGGGTGCGCGCTGGCGTTGTGGTTTCCCCCAAAGGACGGTGGCGTAAGTCGCACAACGGCCGTAATATCAACTGGCTCATCTCCGATACCTTAGGCGATATGGCTGGGCAAAGCACTTTTCACAGCAGTCGCGTCTGGCTGCGACGGGTGGAAGCGTAATCAAGGGCAAAACGGCCGTTCCTGCAAATCGGTTAACCGGTATACCGTGAGCTGTTCATCCTGAACGATCGGGGGCGTGTGAAAATAGCTGCTGAATGGTTCATTGTCTAGCGTGTTGTGGATGATGACGTAGCGGAAGTTATCTTGGATCAGTTGGGCAACGGCCGTATCTAATTCTGCCCCCATCGACTCACAATCTAGCCTGCTTCGGTACTGCCAATGAAGCAACAAGGAATTGGCGGCAATATAATCGTACGCTTCAACCGGCGTGCGGGCGCTTAATCCTTCTACCATTGGCTTTTGGTGCACGAGCTGATTTAGTAAGTACCGCTTCGATTCACTGCGGCCCATTGGCAGTTCAATAAGCCCGAAAGTGTCCTGCTGTTCTGCCAACGCCCAATAAAATGGATGAATCTCGACCTGAATGCCTGGATAGGGGCCATTCCAAAATTCAAAAATGAGCAATGGAACCGTGATCAGCAGGAAAACCGCCTGTGGTATCTTGCCAGACGACCGACTCGCCAGCCCCTGCCAAATATGATGAAATCCATATGCTGCCAGAATAGCTACTGGCAGCAGCAAGCCCAACACGAAGAAGTCGGGGCGACCCACGGCGCGGATGGGCGGGAAGTTGGTGAGGTAACTCGCCGGCAGCCTGATTGATTCATGCACCGTTCCGTTGAGTCGCAGAACTGGACCCAGGGCTAAAATGAGAAACATGGTGCCAGTGAAAAGCCACAAGATAGCTTCGCCCAACCTTTTCCGTCGCGTAAATGCAGCCAACGTTAGCAACAGTGGCACAATGCCCAAGTAGGCTGGCCACTTTTTATTCATAGAAAAGTTTTCAGTTAGACTTTCCACATATGGGGCAAAGATTGGATTGAAGTGGGATGGGGTAACGAGCGCACGGAGATCGGTTTGCCCAATGTCGGCAACGTACTTTGCCTCGATCATTTGCCCAAGCGCAGCGGCATTGGCAAATATGGGCCACAGGCGAATGAGGAGAAAAACGGCCGTTACTCCGCCAATCCAGAATGAGGTGCGCCAAAATGACCAGGTGCGCCAGCGATGTTGCTCCAGCGCCAAAAAGATAAACAAGGGACCCAGCGTAAGCAAACAAAAGACCATGATGTACAGGCTGGTAAAGGCGGCCAGGCCAATCATCACGGCCGTTCCAACAATGGCTAGCCAGGAACGGCCGTTTCTGAGCGCGACAAATAGGAGCAGCGCCGCCAACGGCACCGCCGCCAAATGAACCAGGTCCGGGTGTCCCCCAGTATGTGAGATGTGGTAGGGGGCAAAGCTGTAAATGAAGCCACCCACAAACGCAGCCGGACGACTTTTCAACAAATACTGTATGAGCAAATAAGCGGCAAATGCGGTGGAGAACACGGCCCACAAAATGGTGATATTGTAGGCATCAATTTGGCCAAGCACAGGGGCCAGCAGCCAAGATACCGGGGCGACTGTCCAGCTAATGCTGTGATAAGACAAATCCAGCCCAACCGGATAAAAAAGGTCGGTAGTGTAGAGCAGGGACTGATTGGTATCCAGATAGCGCTGGAGCCACCACTGATCCCACAGCTTTACAAAGGTGTCGTTGTCTCTGGTTGCCAGCCAACTGCCGCCTAGATTTTCTGTCAATGGCCAGGTCAGGGCAACGGTGAGCAATAGATAAAGCAGCAGAACGACTGCATCACGCCTAAACCAGGTGAGGATGGGGTGGAAACGGCCATATGGAGAAACGGCCATTGGTTTCTGTCTTTCTAACTTCATTTTGCTCCAAATTCTTTTTGGTTTTACACGTCATCTAAAAATACATGAGGCGAAGTTTACCACAAGCGCCTGGGTAAACAGGATGCCGATTTTTCGATTGCGCCCAGAAAAAAGGATCGCCTAATTTTCGATTAATTTCAAGAATAATGGCATACGGACCGATCTCGTGCCACCTCAGGAATGGTGTGTTTAGACAGCAATTTTCAGTAGTTTTATCAGGTAAATGTGGTATGATCGTGAAAATTGTTACAGTCTAGCGGCACTTCGTTAATGGCTGTTCAAACTACTTGCAGGAAGGGTCTTCAAACATATGGAGTTTCAAATTCCAACCATTTATTTGCCAATTGCTGCCCCCGTGATGATTGTGGCCGGGTGGGGCGTCTTGCTAATGATTCTTGACCTCTTCATTTCTGAAGAGAATAGGCGTTGGGCACCCTGGTTAACGGCCGTTGGCTTGCTGATTGCTTTGGTTCAATCGTGGTTGTTGTGGGGCGATAGCCACGCGACGTTTACGGCAGCAGGTGGTCATCCTATGCTTGTTGTGGATAATTTTGCCACCTTCCTCAACATCACGTTTTTGCTCACCGGGCTCTTGTCCATCCTCATTTCTGCAGGCTATCTGCGCAAGCACCAGCTAGACAAGCCAGAGTTTTACATGCTCATGCTCTTTTCCATTAGCGGCATGATGCTCATGGGCATGGCAAACGATCTCATTTTGATCTTTCTAGCGCTGGAAGTGCTGTCTATACCACTGTATATCATGTCTGGTATGGCCTGGCCCCGTAGCGATTCTGAAGAATCGGCCATGAAATATTTCTTGCTGGGGGCATTTTCTTCCAGCATATTGGTATTTGGCATTGCGCTTACGTATGGAGCCACCGGCTCGACGGCATTGCCAGAAGTGCTTGCCGGTATTGGTAACGCGGGCGCCTTGGGTTTAGCAGGGGCTGCGCTGTTGCTGGTTGGCT
>CBDUOF010000261.1:0-8024 GCA_965368765.1 uncultured Anaerolineae bacterium
TCACTGAAAAAGCGGCCGCAGTCGCCATCCAGCTCCCGCTTTCTCCGCCGGAATGGCCCACAGCTGCGGTGCGGTCGCTTCAATCGTGAACTGCAAATCTTTGAGCCAATCTTTGCGAGCGGCCTCCACGTTGAACACCACAAATTCCAGCAATTTGAGCGCATCTGCCGGGGTGACAACCGCTTCAACCAGGGAGACTTTGGCAGGCGGCGTGGCGTGCTGGAAGGCCGGCTGACGCTGCACCAACTCACCGCCAAGCTGACACGCGGCTTCCGTGGGCAGATTCCAGGCCGGAACGTAGAGGCGGCGAGGATAGCCCCAAAGCTGCTGGACATCTTGCTGGGCTTGCCTATTGCTTCCCTGGGTTTGGCGGCTGTGGATATGCACACGGCCGTTAAACACCCAAAGCGGCACCCAGGCATCAACCATTTCTGAAGCAGGTTTGGCAAATTGGATGTTGATATCGTCCAGGCCAGAATCGCTGATGGAAACGGCCGTGCCACAATTCCCACAGCGCAGCACCACCACCTCGGGACTTTGCGGGGTTAAAAGTTGGGCACAGGTAGGGCAGCGCAAGGCCAAAAGCTTCATCGCTTCATCTCCGAGAGCTCTTCTATGACGCTCATGCCAGAGCGCATCATTTCCTGCATATTGGACGAGCCGCCGGTGAACGCCGACAGCAAATTCCCGCTGTCCGACTCGCCAGCCAGAGCCGCCTTACGGGCCCCTTTTTGAATCTCCTCCACCTCTTCACCGTAGCGGAAGGCGCGGTAACCGGCAACAATCAGGCCAATGCCCAAGGCAATAGGCATGAGGATTAGTAAGAAGCTGCCGTCCTCATCGCTGCTGCCAATGAGCGTGCCTGCCAGCAATGTGCCGTTGACCAGAATAAAGTTCCCCGCTGCCAACCCACCCACCAGCGCCGCTGCCCGATAGAAAATGTTGCCCGGTGCTTTGCCGTAAAGGATACGGCCGTTTACCCCATCCACCACCACCTGATAATTCCGCTGGTGATATTCATAGCGCGACACCCACAGCGGATAATAGACAATTGACAACCGCTGCCGTAAAAAATGAAACTTTTCAAAAAATTTGGTGCGCAGACTCTTCTTTTGGCGACCTCGATGGGTAAAATGACGTTCAGCCTCCGTTAGCGCATCACTATGGGATTCCGATGGCTCAAACACCATTGCCTCCGCGTGTAGCTGGTCGCTGTCATAAGGCTGTAGCTGCTCTTTGGAGATGGCAACCTGATGCACACCGTACTCCGCCACGTCAACGGCCGCATCATTCCAGTGCATCAGCTCGTTAATTTGCACTTCAATGGGTCGGGTGCTGTCTTTACCGGACTTCACCCGACCAAACATCCAGCCCGCCACAAAAGCCTCAACGCGCCAGTAAGGTAAGTAAATCAGGAACGTGTCCTTAATTTGGGCCTCTTTGGCCAAATCTCGCGCTTTTTTCATGCCATGGAAAAAGTTGCCTACCGTTTGCAGGGCGCGTTCGCGCTCTACAATTTGGGGCACTTGCCAACGGCGCACGCCCCGATCGCCCTGTACCAGCGAATGGGTGTGGCAAAAAGGGCATTCCACAATGCGGTCACCTTCGGCAATGGGCACAACGCCGCTGCATTCGGGGCAGGTAAGACCTTGAGTTTTGTCAGTGGATTGGGTCATAGTTTTTTTGCTCGCAGAGGCGGTTTGCGGACCGCTCCTGCGGATGTTTATATGCGGGCAGAAATGTAGGTTGCCACGGCAAAAATGGGCACCGCCAATACAATGGCCGCTACAATGTAGGCCAAAATGCCTAAAACCAGGCCAGAACCATCACTTGTAAAAAAGCTAATAGCGGGAATAAGGGCCGCACAAAAGTAAAGCGCGCAGCCGACAGAACCGATGGCAATATAGGGCACTTCCATTTTAGAAGGGTAAACCGTGGCAAACACCTGGCTGCTGGCAGCATCAACAACGGCCGTATACGCCCTGCCCTCAAAGGTGTACTTAAATAAGTATAGCGGCAAATGCACCAGCGAACTCTCTTTGATTTGCCCTGCGGCTATCTTTTGATTCTCCGCCAGCCATTTCCGCACCGTTTCGATGGGCACAGTCGGCACAATGGCGTCGCCGTCCATCGTATGATCATACGGCTCCAAGTCAGAGGCAGGAATGCTCAGTTCGGTGAGATCAAAAATGGACAGAGCCGCGGCGGGTTCCAGCACCACTTTTTCCTGACCGTTCTCATCCACCCGCATCAGCCACATGGGGAATAGCTGGAAAGACGGCCGTTCCAGCACTGCCTTCTTGTCTAAATCTTTTACCGTGTCATTCCCCCCCATCCAGCGACGTACGGCGGCAGAAGCGGCCGTTTCATCCACCGTGGCCCGCACTGCATAATGCAGCACGGCCCCACGCTTGTCTACAAAGTTGGTCGCACCGCAAAATTCGCAAGTCACAAATTGCGATCCTTGCTCCACGGGCAGAACGGCCGCACATTGGCTGCATAAAATTTGGGTTTCCGGGGTTGGGGCAACAATTTCATTCATAGCAAAGGGCATTGTACTCAAAAGACAAAAAAAGGCGCAAGCCAATGTTCGGGTTCGGCCGTCTCTAATTTGAGGTTTTAGTAGAAGACACCACCCTGAGGAAACATTCTCGAATTCAAACTATATTTGTGAAGGCACGCTCGGCCAAACGTCATCTCCACAAATTACCCTACCCAAAATGTTTATGATAAACTTCCCGGTCGAGAGAATACGCTCGACATTAACCATAAATAATTTGCGCCCTGGCGCACAACACCCAATAATATCCGCAGATTATCTCAATTTTGCAGATTTCTCCTTTTTCTGCCTTGTTTGCGTCTTTGCGGTGAGTTATTTTTAAGAGGAATATATCATGATCGATGTTAATCAACTGCGCCGCGGGGTAAGCTTTACTCAAGACGGCAACCTGTACAAGGTGTCAGAATACAGCCATAGCAAACCGGGCCGGGGCAAAGCCACAATCCGCGTAACGGTGCGCGATTTGCGCTCTGGTTCAAACTTTCAGCTCACCTTCACCTCTGGCGACCGCGTCGAGGATATCCGGCTAGATAAGCAAACCTTCCAATATCTGTATGATGACGGCACCTTTTACGTCTTCATGAACACTGCCACCTATGAACAGAAACAAGTAAATCATCACGTCTTGGAAGATGATAAAGAGTTCCTCATCGACAATATGGAGCTGGAACTGCTAATGTATGAAGGGGAGGTTCTGGATTACAACTTACCCAAGACGATGGACTTTGAAATTGTTGATGCGGAAAATGCGGTCGCCGGCGACACGGCCACTGGTGCAACCAAAGAAGTCATCACCAGCACCGGTTTAAAGGTAAAGACGCCGCTGTTTGTAAATGTGGGCGACAAAATTCGAGTCAATACAGAATCTCGCGAATATATTACCCGAGTTTGATTTACAATTTTCAATCTTTGTAACAAGCACCATGAAGCAAAACGCCTCATGGTGTTTTTTTGTTTGCAAGGACGTATTGCAATTAGTGGCTCGATTATGCTATAGTGCCCCCAGGATTTGTCTTATGTTAAATAGTGGCTGGCGGTGAAGCGTGCAAACGGCCGTTTCCCACCCGCCCCAGATTTTTCAGGAGGTATTTTCTGATGAAAAAAGAGTCCCATTCCCCATTTCGCAAAATTATTTTCTTTCTGCTTCTGCTGGTTGTTTTATTAGGCATAACCGCTTCAACCACCTATGCCGCCCCCACCGAATCGTACGGCAGCTATCACACCGTTCGTTACGGTGAAACGCTATCCCTCATCGCGGTAAATTACGGCCTTACCGTTCACGATCTGCTGGTGGCCAACCCGCACATTGTCAATCCCAACATTATTTACTACGGCACCGTTATCTTTATTCCACACCGCTACACGCCACCGCCCGCACCAGCCCCCAAATATTGTCGCTACTACCACACCGTGAGCTATGGCGATAATCTCATTAATATTGGCATTTGGTACGGCCGTAGTCCCTACGCCATCGCCGAGGCCAACCACATTTACAACCTTAACCACATCTACGCCGGGCAATCTCTCTGCATTCCCTAGCCAACACCCGGCAAGAAGACAGTACGCAGATTTGCCCGATTCATCAGATGTCACAAGCGGCCCTTCGCGAACAACAAATCAAGGTGATCGGGCAAATCTGCGTCCTGCGCTACGGTCATTAGACCACAATATTGACCAATTTTTGCGGCACGACGATGATTTTGTGGATCGGCTGACCCTTAATGTACGCCTGCACGTTAGGGCAGGCGACGGCGGCTTCCTGCACGCTCTCCAGCGATTCATCCGCCGCCACCGTCATGCGGTCCCGCACCCTGCCATTGACCTGCACAACCACCGTGATCTCATCATCGACCGTCAAAGTTTCATCAAAGCTGGGCCAGGGCTGGACGTGAACGGACTCGGTTTCACCCAGCACCGACTGCCACACCTCTTCTGCAATAAACGGGGCAAACGGAGCCAGCAGGCATGCCATTGTGCCGATAGCCTCTCGCCATGCCGCTGCGCCAATGCCTTTGTCCCGAGCAGCATACAGCGTGTTCAAATACTCCATCAGGCCAGCAACGGCCGTATTAAAGCGAAACGCCTCCATCTCCCAGGTAATTCGTTTCACAATCTTGTGCTGCGCTCGCATAAACGACTGCTCCGCAGCGCTGGCCTGGCGTTCCTGCGTCTGTGCCTGCGTTTTTGCCCTTGCCAACGTCCAAAACCGCTCAATAAAGCGCGTCATGCCGCGAATTCCGCCATCGTCCCAAACCACATCCGCGTCGAACGGCCCCAGAAATACCACGGTCAACCGCAGCGCATCGGTACCGTGTTCGGCAATTACCTCATCGGGGGTAATGACGTTGCCCCGCGATTTAGACATGCGACGGCCGTCTTGCGGTGATGCCAGCACCCCCTGATTACGCAGTTGGGTAAAAGGCTCCACAAAGTCGATGAGCCCGGCATCGGCCATTACTTTTGTCCAAAAGCGGGCGTACAGCAAGTGCAGCACGGCATGTTCCGCCCCACCCACGTAGGTGTCGACAGGCAGCCAGCGACGCACCGCCTCCGGATCAAAGGGTCCCTCTTTGTAATGCGGATTGGCAAAGCGCAAAAAGTACCAGGAGGAGCAGGCAAAACCATCCATCGTGTCGGTTTCGCGCTGGGCGGCTCCGCCACAGCTGGGACACGTGGTGTTCACCCAGTCTTCAATGTGGGCCAGGGGGGAACGGCCGTCTCCCGCCGGGGCAAAATTGTCCGTTTCGGGCAGCAGCAAAGGCAGATGATCGTCCGGCAGCGCCACAGGGCCGCAATCGGGGCAGTGGACGATGGGTATGGGCGCACCCCAATACCGCTGGCGCGAAATCAGCCAGTCGCGCAGCTTGTAGGTGACCTGTGGTTGCCCCTGCTCCCTTGCCTGCAGAACGGCCGTTATTGCCTGCATCGCCTCGGCAGAAGATTGCCCCGAGAAATCATCTGAATTGATCAGTCGCCCATAGCCCGTAAACCCATCCTCCGCAACTTGCGCATTGTCCGGTTCAATGACGGTTACGATGGGCAAATCATAGGCCTGGGCAAACGCATGGTCACGGCTGTCGTGAGCGGGCACGCCCATCACGGCACCACTGCCGTAGCCGGGCAGCACATAGTCCGCCACCCAGATAGGAATGGGCGCGCCCGTCAGCGGATGGCGGGCATACGCGCCAGTAAAGACACCTGTTTTCGACTTGTCTGTGGCCGTTCGGTCAATCTCTGTTTTTCGCTTGGCCTGCTCGATGGTGCGGGAAACGGCCGTCGCTTGTTCCGCCGTCACAATCTGCCCCACCAGTGGATGCTCTGGCGCGATGGCAATAAACGTCACGCCAAACAGCGTATCCACCCGCGTTGTAAACGTCCTAATCTCAAACAAGTCAGCTGCAGATTTTTGGTTTTCAATCTGTGGCTTGCTAACGGTAAAAATAACCTCTGTACCTTCAGAACGGCCGATCCAGTTGCGCTGTATCGCCTTAATACTTTCCGGCCAATCCACCGCGTCCAAATCTGCTATCAGCCGGTCAGCATACGCCGTGATCTTGAAATACCACTGCGCCAGATCCTTTTTGGTTACCTCACTGTCGCAGCGCCAGCATTTGCCCTGCTCCACCTGTTCATTGGCCAGAATGGTTTGGCAGGTAGGGCACCACCATTGGCTACCCATCGCCCGGTAGGCCAGCCCCCGCCGGTGCAGCAGCAGAAAAAACCATTGCGTCCAGCGGTAATAATCAGGAAAAGTAGAGTTGATTTCCCGCGACCAATCATAGGCACACTCCACCAGCCGCATTTGCCGCCGATAGGTGTCGGCAAACAGTTGGGTGCTTTCGCGGGGATGGATGTTGTGTTTAATGGCGTAATTTTCGGCGGGCATGCCGAAGGCGTCCCAGCCCATGGGATGCAGCACATTATAGCCGCGCATCCGCTTATAGCGGCTAATGATGCAGGTGGGCACGTAGTTTCGAGCATGGCCCACCGACAGCCCTGCCCCGGACGGATACGGGAAGAAGTCCAGGATGTAGCTATCTGGCTTGTCAGGGTCGTTGCCCGTTTGGTACAAGTCTTGGGCTTCCCATGCGGGTCGCCATTTTTCTTCTACGGCGCGGAAATCGTAACGGCCGTTTGTTTGTTTAGGTTGTTTCGTCATTTTGTCATCCTCGTATTGGTTACTGACCTCAAAATTGGTAATGGCGTATCCTGAAACGGCCCGACAACAACAGGGCAATCGCGCACACCCTGCAACCGGCAAGAGCCGGTCCTGCTGTCGGGCTGCCTAACAATAAGAGGTTCCAATTTTGAATAATGACAAAAGTAGGTTTCATTTATTTACACACCATACTCTTCCTGAAAGATGGTTGAAACAAAAAACCACAGGCGTTCCTGTGGCTAAAAAACAAAAGCCACAGGGCTGAAGCGCCTGTGGCCTGAAAAGTTTAGAAAGTACGTTCCCTAATTCAATCGACCGATGAGGTATGCCCCAGCATCACAAAAACACGGCGACCAAGTAAGTGCCGTTGTTCATTTTGTAATCGCTGGCTGAATAATTTCTCTGTCATCATCATTGCCTTTGAATTAAGTAGAAACAGATTAGCATAGTTCCCCTGACACGTCAATATGGGGGATTCAAAAATCCTCGAGCACCATTGGCACGCCATGTTAAGTGGCTTCGCACCAGATAGCCCACTATAATACATATCCTATGTCAAAGTTAACCCACTTGGATGAAGCTGGCCGGGCCCGCATGGTAGACGTCGGCGACAAGGCCGACACCGTGCGTGTGGCCATGGCCCGTGGCTCCGTGCAAATGCAGCCGGAAACGCTAACCCTTATAATAGAAGGCAATCTGAAAAAGGGAGATGTGCTGACCGTGGCCCAGCTGGCAGGCATCATGGCCGCCAAACGCACCAGTGATCTGATTCCGATGTGCCATCCGCTCATGCTCAGTCACGTAGCCGTCACCTGCACGCCCAACCCTACTGAAAGCCGCATCGACATTGAAGCTTCTGTCCGGTTGACGGGCAAAACAGGGGTAGAAATGGAGGCCTTAACGGCCGTTTCCGTCGCCGCCCTCACCATTTACGACATGGCCAAAGCCGTCGATCGCGGCATGATTATTGGCGACGTGCGGGTGGTGCAGAAGTCGGGTGGGAAAAGCGGCGACTGGCACTTGGAAGCATAAACAGTAATTGGTAATTGGTGACTGTTTGCCGATTACCCATTACAGATAACGGATAAAATGGAAATTCAAGTCAAACTATTCGCAACGCTTAAAGACCGAGCGGGAAGTAACAAAATCACCGTCTCAGTGGCAGAACCTGCGACGGTCGCTACCTTGCTTGAGGCGGCGGCAGTGGCTTTTCCCAATCTGGCAACATCGCTGCCAATTGCCCTGGTGTCAGTCAACAAATCGTATGCTGGGGCAGATACGGCCGTTTCCGCCAATGATGAAGTT
>CBDUOF010000262.1:0-8021 GCA_965368765.1 uncultured Anaerolineae bacterium
CATTTTTAACTGTAGATCAGCGCTGCCTGTGCCGCCGGGCACCACCGTGCAGCCGAGCTGCACCAGCGCGTTGTCAAATAAGTAACCTGCAGGCACCAGATGATAACTGAAGCTGTTTAGCACCACATCACCCGGCCGAAAGCCAGTCTTTTTTAGGGCATCTACCGCTACATCCCAAGCGCCTTCATCAGGTTCTGGGGCAGGTTCATAAATTGGGCCCGGGGAAAAAAAGATGTGGGTCACTTTATCTGGCGGAATGCCCAACATTCCGCCAAAAGGTGGATGGGCCTGCTGCAGCTTAACGATGTCATCTTTGGGTAATACTGGAATCTTGGGCAGATCAGCCACACTTTGGATGTCAGTTGGCATGATGCCAGCTGCCTCAAATCGCGCCTTCACCGCCGGCGCATTTTCGTAGGCAACCTGCACGGCATCTCTTAATTTAGCATTTAAATCAGTCATAATAAGTCCGTTTTTCAATCTATTTGATGGCTCTCGTTTGAAAGCACCTTACCCCAGCCAGCGTTTACGGCGTTTGTAATGCTTTACATCGCGGTAACTCTTGCGTTCTCCAACCTGGGTTAAGCCCAAATAGAACTCTTTGATATCGGCATTTTGGGCCAGTTGGTCCGCTTCGCCATCCAGGACGATACGGCCGTTTTCCATTACATAGGCGTATTCGGCCGTTTTTAAAGCCACATTGGCATTTTGCTCAACTACCAAAATAGAGACGCCCGATTCCTGGTTAATCCGCTGAATAATGCCAAAAATATCCTGCACCAACAGTGGCGCCAATCCTAAAGACGGTTCATCCAGCAACATTAAACGAGGTTTGGCCATGAGGGCCCGACCAATAGCCACCATTTGCTGCTCCCCGCCAGAAAGATAGCCCGCGGTACGATGGCGCAGTGGCTTAAGGGCGGAGAAATAGTCATACACTTGCTCCAACAACTGCTTCGTTTCTGCCTGCCTGGGATTTATCAGTGCGCCGACACGCAAATTTTCTTCGGTCGTCAGATGCTGGAACAAGCGTCGGCCTTCCAGCACCTGCACGATTCCCCGGCGCGTCACCTCTTCGGCGGCCAACTTATCGAGCCGTTCGCCATCAAACTCAATGTTGCCCCGCGTCACCGCCCCGTCTTCCCTTAGCAGCAAACCGGAGACGGCCTTGAGTGTGGTGGTTTTGCCTGCGCCGTTGGCACCCAGCAAAGATACAATTTGCCCCTGGCCAACCTCAAGCGAGACGCCGCGCAGCACCAAAATGACATCGCTATAAACGACTTCGATATTATTGATTTTTAACATAAGAAAGATGTTGCCACAGAGCACAGGGCTTAAAGAGATGATCCTCTGGTGTCTCCCTGAACTCTGTGGCCTTAAAAACGCTAATTACTGTAATTTACTGATCGGAAAAGTTCTCCGCCGGACGCAGGTCAGGCGTTGCTGTCCAATCCTGGAGCATGACAAACTGACCGCCCTGCACTTGTCGGATTTGTGCTTCGTGTGGTGAACGATTGTCGTTTGTGTAATCGACCCGCATCACGCCATCGAGCACTTCAGTTGCGCCTAGCTCAATCAGGGCTGCATGGACATCGGCGCCTGTCAGGTTGTCAAAACCTACGGTATCAATGGCTAATTCAATTGCGCGCACTGCTAAATCTACGCCAGCAAAGGTGAGCAGATACCCAACACCGTGCTCTCCCGGGGTGCGTTCATTGGCAGCAAACTGTTCTTCGGCGTACACAATGCCTGGATTATCAGCATCTGACCAGAAAAGATAGGGGAAGGGTGAAATCATCCCTTCAACCAGCGCCGGGTCACTCACAAAGGCGTAAATGGAGATGTCCATCGCCCAGTTATTGGCCCCAAAGAGGAACTGATCGCGCAGACCCAAAGCGCCCATGCCGTTCAGGATTGAGGCTGGGCCAAAGGCCAGTGAGTTTGTGTAGATTACGTTGGCGCCAGCCGCCTGTGCGTTGAGGATTGCGGTTGTGGCATCGGCCGTTGGCGATGGGTCAACCAGCTCATTGGCAACGATTTCGATACCAAGATCATCGGCATAGGCCAATGCTTCATCGGTGTAAGCGCCCTGGCCATAAGCCGTTGGCCAGCTGATGTAGGCAATCTTGATATCATCGCCCGCACCCTCTGGCTTCACATCATCCCAATTGGCGCTGATGTAGTCCATAAACAGGGCAAATTGATCGGGATAAATCGGGGCATAGCCGAAGGTGTAGCCAGACTCTGGCCCATAGAAGGCAACGGAGCTGAGTCCAGCGGCCAGGTTTGGAATCTGGTCTTCAACAAAACGACTGGCAAGGGCTTCACCATCGCCAGAGCCGTAGGTAAACATTACGAGGGGGTTGTCATCATCGCTGGTGTACCGGTCATAGGCGGCGACAGCCTCATCGACACTGCTCTGGGTATCGGTAAACTGGAGTTCGATTTGGGCACCGCGAATGCCGCCATTGGCATTAACGGCCGCAACCGCATCATTGAAGCCATTGATCAGTGGCCCGGTGATACCCGCCAGTGGCCCAGACAGATCGCCAAAGTGGTAGAAGGTAATGGTTTCACCATCGAGGTTATCTGTGCGCATTTCTTCCGCGGGAGCTACAACTTCTTCAACCGCTTCCGCAACGTCGGTGGCAGCAGCTTCAACAGTAGGGGCGACCTCTTCCACGGCCGCTTCCACGGTGGGTGCAATCTCTTCGACAGCGGCCTGTACCGTTGGCGCAACCTCATTCACAGCATCTTCCACCGCATTCTGCACATCGGCTGGGCTACCACAAGCCACCAATACGGCAGCACTTAACAGGAAAAACAGCAACAAAATAATGGGTCTTTTCTTCATGTTTACTCTCTCCTTTTCGTGAGTAATTTAAAGTCTACAACAATTGTGAAATGCTTTGCTAAATTTCACCTCCTCGCCTGAGCTGATGGGCGGCCGCCTCAGGGCAAGACGTTCTACCAGCAACCGACCGCCAGCAACTAGCATGTGTTCTGAAGAATTAACGGGCAAACGGCCGTAAGCGCCAGGCGGCCTTGATAAGCCGCCAACGATACGCCAGCCCACGGGGCTCGAAGATAAGAAACAGGGTCAGCGCCAGGCCAAAGATAAACGGCCGTAACGCCGCCCCAATGCCGCCTGCATTTTCCGGAAACAAATTGATGACCGTTGGTGTCACCAACGTGGCCAACTCTTCCAGAAAAATAATCAGCGTGGTGCCAAAAATGGGACCAACGCTGGTGCCTAATCCGCCGACAATCAACATGCCCAGCATGATGATAGAATCGTTTAGGCCAATCGTTTCAGAGTTGAGATGGCGCAAGTTGTGGGCCAACAGCGCCCCAGCCACCCCCGCATACACGGAGGCAATGAAAAAGGCGCGCAATTTATAGGCAAACAGGTTGATCCCCAGCAGTTCGGCCGCCAGATCATTGTCGCGAATGGAAATGAAGGCGCGTCCCAGTCGGCTGCGGGCAACGTTGTGGGCCGCAATGGTGCTGATTATTAACACGATCAAGGTAATGTAAATAAATTGGGTCGGGGTGGCAAAACGGTAGAGGCAAACGGCCGTTTCCGGATCAAACGTCGTCCCCAAAAAACAGGTGCCATTTATGACGGGTAATGAAATTACCGGCACCGGCACATTGATCCCCTGGGCCCCATTCAGCACATCATTCCACACGTTGCGGGTGAACCAGGGAATGATAAATTGAGCACTCAATGTCGCCATGACCAAATAAAACCCTTTGACGCGCAGTGAGGGCAAGCCAAACAGCAAGCCTACCAAACCCGCGCCTAATCCGGCCACCGGCAAAGCAAAAAAGAAGCTCCAGCCCCAAACACCCACCAACAAGGCAGAAATATAGCCACCCACCGTCATAAACGCCGCCTGGCCCAGCGAAATCTGACCCGTGTAGCCCGTTAAGATATTTAGTCCCTGCACCGCAATAATAAATATACAGATACGGTTCACTAGCGAAACAAATGATTCCGATGCAATCGCGGGCAGCGCAAACAACGACAGCAAAAATAAAATAAGCAGCACATATTGCCATCGCTTACGCACCACGGCCATATCTTGTTCGTATGAGCGGTCAAAGTCGCCCGCAGGTCGCAATACAGACATTCTTTCCTCAATTGACGATTGACGGTTTTGGCGTCAAATGTCAGATTCTTTCGATTCGTTTTTGCCCAAAGAGGCCGTCCGGGCGGAAGCCCAGCACAATGAGCAGAATAACGTAGGGCACAATGGCCGCTGAGTTGCGCACCGCCTGAGCTGCAGCCGCCCCGAGAATGAAATCGTTGTTGGGTAGAGCAACCAATCCCTGTGCCAGACCCACAATTAAACCACCGACAACCGCACCTGGAATGGACTCTAGCCCACCCAGCAAGACGGCGGGGAACGCGGCCAAAACGACGATGGACAGGCTTAAATCCAGACCACTGGCCGTGGCGATAAGTATCCCGCCCACGGCGGCAATGACACCAGCAATAGCCCAGGAAATACCAAAAACGCGGTTGATGCGGATGCCCACACTTTGCGCAGTTTCGTGATCTTCGGCGGTGGCGCGCATGGCCAGGCCCGTGCTGGTGTATTGAAAGAATAGCCAGAGCAGCGTAACGCAAATCATGGCTACTACAAATGACCAGACCAGATTTTGTTTAAGGATAAGGATAATGGGATTGTCGTTGTAGGTGAAAGGCAAGGTGATTTGGTAGGGATTGGTCACTTCAAAAATAACGGGAAAGTTGCGCTGCACTGTGCCAAAGACAAGGATAGTAAGCCCCTGCATGAACTGCGCCAGCGCCAGCGTCATGAGGATAATGGAGAGAAGTGGTTGGCCCGTCATTGGCCGCAGCGCCAGCCGCTCGATTAGCAGGCCGAGCAAAACAGACACGCCCATGGCGCAGATGATGGCCAACCAAAGTGGCAGCCCCAGCCCGGCGTCTTCTGACCAAAACCACCAGGTGGTCATCGTACCGATCAGCAGCATTTGTCCCTGGGCAAAGTTGAAAATTTCGGACGATTTGAAGATGAGGACAATGCCCAAGGCAATAAGGGCAATGGGGCCACCATTGAGCAGGCCAGTGATCGCAAATTGGGGAAGCAGCTGCCAGTTCATAGAGTTTCCTGTGGTTCAACTTTTGCAATGTTGACATCGCAATTTTTCGAGATCCAAAATTTGTTCATTAATAGAGCGTGGCTATTTTTACGGCCGTGTCTACCACGCTCGTACTGCCATCCTGATACTGTACCGCGGCGCGAACCTCGATTCGGTCCAAGCCGTTGTACATGCCGGTAATAATGTCATCATATTTTTCGTAGAGCACATTGCGCTTTAGCTTGCGGGAGCGGGTCATTTCTTCTTCGTCAGCGTCAAACTCTTTGTGCATGAGCACAAAACGGCGGATACGGCCGTTTGGCGGCAAATTATCGTTCACTTCCGCCACCGCCTCCTGAACCAACTCATATACATCCGGCTTTTGCGATAAATCAATAAAGGTTGTGTAGCCCAGGCCGCGCCGCTCCGCCCAGTTGCCCACGTTGCCAAAGTCCATCACGATTAGCGCCGTCACAAAATCACGATTTGTACCCACGGCCATCACGTCCCGAATGTACGGGCTAAATTTTAGACGGCCCTCAATAAATTGAGGAGAAAACTTCTCGCCGTTCGCCAGCGTCAGCATTTCCTTAACCCGATCCAGGTAAATGATGTGACCATCCTCGTCGATATAGCCAGCGTCCCCGGTGCGGAACCAGCGACGGCCGTTTTCATCCACAAAAATATCCTTGGCGGTTGCCTCTGGATTTTTGTAATACTCCTTCATCACTGTGGGGCCAGCAATGATTAGTTCTCCGTCTACTGATGTGCGAATTTCTGCGCCAGGATAGGGCACACCCACGCTGGCAAACTTGATATCCCCATCGCGATGTACCGTCACCCCGCCACACACCTCAGTTGACCCATAAATCTGTTTCAAATTGATGCCCAATGCGTGGTAAAAGCGAATATGATCTGGGCTAAGGACCGCCCCGGCCGTGTAGGCGCCGCGCACGTTCGAAAGACCTAGCTGGTTCCGCAGCGGGGCAAACACCAGCAAATCTCCCAGCGTGTAGGCCATTTTCAGTCCAAACCCAACCGGTTCCTTCCTGAATTTTTTATCAGCCACCTTGTAACCAATTGGCAAAAATGTTTCGTACAGTTTTCGGTTCAAACGTGTCGATTCTTCAATCTGTACCTGCACCTGACCCACCAACTGATCCCATAATCGTGCCCCATAAAACAGATTCTCTGGGGCAATCTCCCGTATATTTTGCCGAACAGTTTCTGGTTCTTCGGGGAAATTCATGATCATGCCCTGGTAGCAATGCGGCACAATGCCAAAAACTGGTTCGGCAATCCAGCCCATTGGCATAAAACTAACGTGATTATCAGTGTTGTAGCGCGGGTCTACTTCAAATGCCATGGCCGCTACCGAGAGAAGGTTCTCGTGGCTCAGTACAACGCCTTTCGGCAAACCAGTGGTGCCGGAGGTGTAGCAAATTAGGGCTGAGTCATCACCGTGACCTAAAGCAATTTCTGTCTCAAACCGATCTGGCTCTTTTTGTGCCAGCTCAGCCCCCAAAGCCTGCACCGCTTCAAAAGAGATGAGCCAATCGTCATCGTAACTCCACAACCCTTTGTCGTCCCAATAAATGACCTTCTTGACCTTGGGAATCTCTTCTTTCAGCTCCAGAAACTTATCACACTGCTCCTGGTCTTTAGCCAAGGCAAAGGTGGCATCGCTGTGGTTGATAATGTAAGACATTTCACTGGGGATAGCATCGGTATACATCCCCACACCCGCAGCGCCCACCGCCTGCATCGCCAGAAACCCCCACAAATATTGGCGATCATTGTCGCCTATGCTGCAAAGATGATCGCCACGCTGCAGGCCCAGCACAATCAGGCCCAAGGCAAAATCGCGCACCTGCTGATAAGAATCTTGCCAACTGAATTCACGCCAAATACCAAACTCCTTTTGGCGTATGGCAACCTTCTCTACCGGATTTTGCTTTACCTGCGCTAAGAAATGTTGAGGAATGGTTTTGAGTCCGTTCATAATCTTTTATGCCTTGCCCAAATAGGCATCAATCACGTGTTTATCTTGCTTCACGGCATTCGGTATGCCATCAGCAATCTTCACGCCAAAGTCCAGCACCACCACGCGGTCAGAAATGTCCATCACCAACCCCATATCATGTTCAATCAGCACAATTGTCACACCGCGCCGTTCATGAATGTCTAAAATGAACCGCGCCATATCTTCTTTTTCTTCAACATTCATGCCCGCCATCGGTTCATCAAGCAGCAACAGCTCTGGCTCCATAGCGAGCGCGCGACCCAGCTCCACCCGCTTGCGCAGACCATATGGCAATGCACCGACCGTGGCCTTGCGAATGTGGGCTATCTCTAAGAAGTCAATGATTTCCTCGACGACTTGACGGTGTTCAACTTCTTCACGTTGGGCTACACCCCAATACAACATGCTGGCTAGGCTGCTTTGCTTCATGTGAATATGGCGAGCGGCCATTAAGTTGTCCAGTGTGCTAAGTCCGGTGTAAAGAGCAATGTTCTGGAAAGTACGGGCAATGCCCAGCGAGGCAATTTTGGGGGTGGGGGTTTTGGTGAGGTCGTTTTGCCTGAAGCGGATTTCACCATGCTGGGGGCGATAAAAGCCGCTGATGCAGTTGAGCATCGAGGTCTTCCCCGCACCATTTGGCCCAATAATGGCGCGAATTTCACCTTTTTTAACGCCAAAGCCAACGTCCGAGAGGGCGGCATTGCCCCCAAAGCTTAAGGATACGTTTTTCACATCAAGCAGGACGGCGTTTGAACTCATGCAACCTCTAATTTATGAAGGGTGATATGCAGGCTGCGCCTGTTGTCTTGGGAACAAATGCACTGTCTTAATTTATACGCTTTATACAATGGGTGTTCTGCTCTTCTGTACAAAAGTTACCATAAGG
>CBDUOF010000263.1:0-7991 GCA_965368765.1 uncultured Anaerolineae bacterium
CACAGTAATGATCACGCTGCGAGAGAGCCAGCGGCCTTTTTCTGGCGTCAGTTTGATGGCAAGCTGGTTGCCGTTTTGTGCGGCGACCACCGGCAGCGTCTCGTCTGGGTAGGGCACGGCCGTATTCAGACCGTTTTCTGCAATCCACACCTGCTCAGCGGGTTGAGACCACAAAAAGATTGTTTTGTGGTGCAGCCGCAGCTCTGGCATCAAGTCATAAACTTGCCCATCGGCATAATCGAGCACAACAAAGCTGGGATCTGCCTCGCCAACGGCGCGCAAATGGTCCAGACTGCCGCCGGGCCGTTCCTGCAGCGTATCGTACCAAAGCTGCACCACACTGCGCGTAAATTGGGGCGCAATGGGGAAGCGGTAGGCAAAAAAATGGTTATCCGGGCGGATGCTTGGAAAGAGGGTGGCCAGCTGCTGGCGGGCGACAGCCTCTTCGGTGACGTTGGCCAGCCACTGTCGTTGGATGATTTGGGTCTGGTTGAGATGATAACCGGAAACGGCCGTAGCTACCACGACCACCAACAGCTTTACGAGCCACCGTGGTTGTGGAGAAAGCTGAGCATCCCTCCACTTTTTTCTCTGCACCCGCCGCGAACTGCGCGGCAGCAAGGCTTCCACCGTGGCCCCAACCGCGAGTACCAAACCGGGCATCGCTTGATAGATGTGCCGACCTGCATACAGCTCCGGCAGCTGGGTCCACAAGGCCCAATAGATAAAAGCCAGATGCAGCAGCAGCCAGAGAAGCCCTAGCCGCACCGTACGGTTGCCAAACCAGCCCCACAGCCCGAGCAAGATTAATGTGCCCCCAACAAAAAGCGATGCCGTCCAGCCGCTCAAACCTACCACCCAAAATCGGAAGGTGAAGCGAAAAATCGTCACTAAACCAAATGCTGCGAGCTGGGGCCAGGTCAAAAAAGACAGCCAATCTGTCGATTGGCGGCTGGCGATGTCGATGGTGACGTTCGGGCGGGTGAGCTGAATGTAAAGGTAGACAAGGGTGATCAGGCCTAACGCGACAAATATTAGAATCTCGTTTCTGGAGAATGAACGGCGAAGCTTTTGCGTCCACGCTCCAAACGTTCCTCTTTCCATCAATAACAGCAGCAGTAGAAAGGGTGGCAGCAGCATGCTTTCTTCGTGTGAAAGGAAGGTGAGAAAGCAAAAGAGGAGGGTGAGCAACAGGTGCCGCGTAGACGGCCGTTTCAGATAGCTCAGCCAGGCACTCACCGTGAGTAGGGAAAAGAGTGCTGCCATGACAATAGCAATACTGCTGATCCAACTGACCACATCGACCCAATGGCTGTGAATGGCAAATAGCGTGGCGGCGAGAACGGCCGTAAACATCCCTAATTTCAACTGCCGTGCTACGCGATAAACCAGTGAAATCACGACTGTGTGAAACAGCAATTCGACCCAGTAAAATCCATTCGGGACAAAGTGAAAAATGGCTTCAAGCTGGGAAAACCAGATGAGCTGCAGCGGACGATAATACCAGGGCAAGTAGTAAGGATTGAATAGTGAAAATCCCAGCCATGGATTGGCTATCACATCTTTAATGTAGTCAAATTGCACATAATCGTCCCCCACAAACGCCCAGGCAAATGGTGGATAATAGATTAAAAGGGTGATAAGTATGAGGCCAATCATGGCCAATCGCAGTAACAGCTTTTTTCGTCTCATCAGGTCTTGATGTATCATGGTGAAAATGGCTAATTGTTAATGGTTAACGATAAATTGTCAAAGATTGCAGTTAACAGTTAAAAGTTTGCCGTTAATCATCAAGGAGAATGTATGCCCAATAAACTAGCCCAGGAAACGAGTCCATACTTGCTGCAACATATCGACAATCCAGTTGATTGGTATCCCTGGGGTGAAGAAGCGTTACAGAAAGCCCGCGATGAGGCAAAGCCGATTTTGCTCAGCATTGGCTATGCAGCTTGCCACTGGTGCCACGTTATGGCCCATGAATCGTTTGAAAACCCCACCACTGCCGATTATATGAACCGTCACTTTGTCAATATTAAGGTGGACCGGGAAGAGCGGCCAGATTTGGATGCGATTTACATGCAGGCCGTGGTGGCAATGACGGGTCAGGGTGGCTGGCCGATGACGGTTTTTCTCACACCAGAAGGACGGCCGTTTTACGGCGGAACTTACTTCCCACCGGCACCCCGCCACGGCATGCCTAGCTTCATCCAGCTCATGCAAGGGATTACGAACGCATGGGAAACCAAGAAAGATGAAATTGAACAGAGCGCCGGGGATATTACAAAGCATTTGCAGCGAACGGCCGTTCTTACTGGCCAGGACGATGTGCTAGACGTCGGCATGTTTGGCAAAGCCACAGCCGCGCTTGTCGCCGAATTTGACCACGAGCGCGGTGGCTTTGGCGGTGCGCCTAAATTTCCGCCGTCAATGACGATTGAATATCTGCTGCGCAGCTTTGTGCTGCACAAAGATAGCCGCACCCTGCACATGGCCGAAACCACCCTGAAAAAGATGGCCTATGGCGGCATTTACGATCAGCTAGGCGGAGGTTTTGCCCGCTACTCAACCGACGTGAACTGGCTCGCGCCTCACTTTGAAAAAATGCTGTACGATAATGCCCTGCTGGTGCGAGTCTATCTGCACGCTTTTCAGGTCACCGAGGAGCCCCTTTATCGTCGTATTGTTGAGGAGACGCTGGACTTTGTGGTGCGAGAACTGCGCCATGATGAGGGTGGCTTTTACAGCAGCTACGACGCCGATAGCGACGGGGAAGAAGGTAAGTTTTATACCTGGTCGGCGGCAGAAATTGATGAGCATCTGGGCGAGGACGCTGAAATGTTCAAGCTCTATTATGATGTGACCCCAAACGGCAACTGGGAAGGCAGCAACATTCTCAACATGAAAAAAGAACCGGAGGAGGTTGCCTGGGCGGTCAAGCTGTCGGAAGCAAAGCTGATGGAGCGGTTGGCCGCCGCCAAACAAAAGCTGTATGACGTACGGGCACAGCGCATTTGGCCGGGACTGGATGACAAGGTGCTAACTGCCTGGAACGGATTAATGCTGGCAGCGTTTGCCGAGGCAGGGCGGGTGCTGAACCGGCCTGATTATACGGAAACGGCCGTCTTGAACGCCCAATTTCTATACGATAACCTGCGCACGGATGACAATCGCCTGCTGCGTACCTGGAAAGCAGGCGCAGCCGCTAAATATAATGGCTATCTGGAAGATTATGCCTATTTGGCCGATGGCTTAATAGCGCTTTACCAAACTACTTTTGATGAGCGCTGGTTCCATTGGGCACAGGCGCTGGCGGATCGAATGCTGGACCATTTTCAGGATACAGAACATGGCGGCTTTTATGACACGTCGGATGATCATGAGTCGCTGATTCATCGGCCGAAAGATTTACAGGACAATGCGGTGCCCAGCGCCAACGCCATGGCGGCGCATGTTTTGCTCAAGCTAAGCCTCTATACCGGGAATGAGACGTTTTGGGATGTGGCGGAAACGGCCGTCTCCTCCCTTTATGGCGCCCTGGTTCAACATCCAAACGCCTTCGCGCACTGGCTCTGTGCAGCCGTATTTATTACTGGCAATCCGCAAGAGGTGGCGATTTTTGGCGACCCGGGCTTTCCTGATACGGAAGCACTCATCGATACCACCTTTGCCGCCTTCCGCCCTAATCTGATAGTGGCTGCTGGCGATGCCACCAGCACCATTCCGCTCCTTTCCGACCGAAAAAAACTGGATGATAAAGCCACCGCCTACGTCTGTCGCCGATTTGTCTGCCAGCAACCCGTCAACTCAGCAGCTGCGTTGACCGAACAGCTATCTGCTTTCCCAGGAGGAACCCTATGACCGAATCACCATTAACGCTTGGGGTAATTGGCACCGCCACAAAGCCCAACGAGAAGCGAGCCCCACTTGATCCGGCACATCTTAGCCAAATTGACCCGGCCTTACGACAGCGCATTTATATGGAAACGGGGTATGGCAATCGCTTCAACGTTTCAGATTATGAACTGGATCAGCAGGTGGCTGGCCTCATGTCTCGTGAGGAGCTGTTTGCTTTCTGCGACATCATCTTGCTGGCCAAGCCTACAGAAGCAGATTTTACGTCCTTTCGAGAAGGGCAAATTGTGTGGGGCTGGCCCCACTGTGTCCAGGGTGAAGCCATTACCCAGGTCGGCATCGACAAAAGGCTGACCTTTATCGCCTGGGAAGCGATGAATATTTGGCGCAACGACACGTGGCAGGCGCATGTCTTCCAAAAGAATAACGAGCTGGCAGGCTACAGCAGCGTGCTGCATGCGCTGCAGCTAAACGGCATGACAGGACTATATGGGCCGCCCAAGCGTGCGGCCGTTATCAGTTTTGGCTCCACCAGCCGAGGCGCGATACATGCTCTGCGCGGTCAAGGTTACACCGACATCACCGTCTTCACCTATCGCCCACAGTTGGGGATTGTGGCCCAAATTCCAGGGCTTGAATATGGTGAATATGGCGTGACAGATGACGAAATGGTCGTGGTGCATCAGGAGGAAGCATCCGTGCCGATGGCGGCGGTATTGGCAGAATACGACATTGTCGTGAACTGTATTTTGCAGGACCCAAATCGGCCGTTGCTTTTTGTTCGTGGTGATGAGATTAACGAGTTTCAACCTGGATCATTGATTGTGGACGTGAGTTGCGATGCCGGTATGGGCTTTGACTTTGCCCGACCGACCTCTTTTAACGACCCCATTTTTACCGTGGGTCATGGCGTCACTTATTACGCTGTCGATCATTCGCCATCTTATTTGTGGCGGTCAGCCACCTACGAAATCAGCCTGGCGCTTATGCCGTACATCGATGTGGTGATGGGCGGGCCTACCGCCTGGCACGAGAATGAAACGATTCGCCGTGCCGTTGAAATTGAGAAAGGGGTGATTTTGAACAAGGATATCTTGCGATTTCAAAATCGGTCTGCCACGTTCCCTCACCAAAAAGTTTGAGCAGAGGTTTTAATCCGCAATCCCGAAAAACGTTTAACGCCATGACTTACGACAAAATAAGCATCCAGATCAAAAGAATTTATGACGAACCTGCCGTGCAGGATGGCTTTCGCGTGCTGGTAGATCGATTATGGCCTCGAGGGGTCACCAAGGACGCGGCCCGGCTTGATTTGTGGCACGGCAGCATTGCGCCCTCCCCTGGCCTGCGCAAATGGTTCAGGCATGATCCTGCCCGCTGGGACGGTTTTGTCGACCGCTACTACGCCGAACTGGATGAAAACCCAGAGGCAATCACAGAGTTGTTTCAGAAAGCGACAGCCAGTCAAATTACATTGCTTTATGCGGCCAAAGACAGTCGGCACAACCATGCTGCTGCGCTAAAGCGTTATCTTGAAGGAAATGAATAAGCAGGTCGCGCCTTATCCCTCAAGCGCACCTAAAATGGTCGGCAGTAGCTGCATCTTGCGTGAAACAACGCCATCGGCGTTGAGCGTGCCGTCTTCGCGGTGCGGGTAAGGTAGGCCCTCCAGGGCAGGCAAATCATTTGTGAGCAACAGACGACTGCCACGCCGCACAACATCTGTCACCATGAGCATGGCAAAATCAAGCCCATTGCTATCGCGCAGCTTCACAAGGGCTTCATCGAGAGCGGTCATGTATTCGGCCAGCTGACTGCGGTTGGTCACTTCAACCTGAGACACGCCGAACTTCAGCCCACCAGCTTCATACTGTTTGAAATCTGCTTGCACGATTTCGTCTGGGGTTCTGGAGGCGAGTCCTGCACCGGCTTGCAGCACTTGCTCACCAAATGATTGCAATGTTTCTCCGGCGAGTGGCGAATCGCCCACTTTTGCCCAGCGCAGCAGGCGTTCGGCGGCTTCTTCGTCACGGTGTGTGGTTGTTGGGGAGGTTAAGATCAGCGTGTCGGAAACAATCCCTGCCAGGAGTAGACCTGCCAGGGCCGGTGGCGCACTTAGCCCGGCTTCGTTAATTCGTTCGCTGACAAGGGTGCAGGTACTGCCAACGACGTCGATGGTGAAGCGAATGGGGGTGCGAGTCGGCGCATTTCCCAGGCGATGATGGTCTAGCACTTCGATCAAATCAGCATCATCCAGTGCGCCAAGCGCCTGCCCAATTTCGTTGTGATCGACCAGGATGAGTCGGTAGCGTGGCGGGTTGAGGGCGTCTCGTTGACGGCAGATGCCTTGATAGTGACCGGATTCGTCTACCACCCAAAACTCGGAGCGTTCCTCATGCAATATGCGAGGTAGAACGTCTCGGATGCGGCTGCTGGCGGTGAAGCGGGGCACGTTGGTATCACAGGCTTCAGAACACGGCCGTTCCATAATATCGGCAATACGCATCTCTTCACTGCGGGGGTGCGCCCCCACAGATTCCTTCAAAAAGCGAAACAGGCTGAGTACGGTCACCAGTCCATACGGCGTGCCGTCTTCATTGACGACTGGTGCAATGCCGCCGGTGCGATTGGCAATAGCCCAGACATCACGCAGTGGGCGGTCTGGTGTTGTCGTGTTGAAGCGTTGTACGATATTTTCAAACCGTGGAGAAGCGTCTGGCAGCAGAATGGGCGGTTCCAGTTCAAGCCGCTCAAGTACCCAAACGGTTTGCGGATTTAAGTGACCGGCACGCGCCGGGACAACCGGTTCTTCTTCCTGATTTTGTAGCAGCCAGGCATATCCCATCGCTGAGGCGATGGAGTCTGTATCTGGGTTGATGTGTCCTATAACGTACATTCCACTTGTTTTTTTAGCCATAAAAGTTCTCTCTCAAGGTTAAAGCATCCAAAGATGCCTGGTTTCTTGTTATCTCGATTCGTCGGGTGTTTTTAGAAAGTACGGTGGATCCCACTCTGGTAAGGAATACCAAAATGGGTAATCGGCATTTTGTTGACCGTTTCCTGGTCAGCGGGATTATAGGTAGCGTATCTGTCAATGTCTCTTTCGTATTTTCGATGAAAGTTGATATGAGACAAATGGATATTTGTCACTTGTGCCGCTGTTAAATTTTTTTTATGATAGCGTCAGAGATAAGTGTTGTATTGAAGCAAACGCAACCATTGGTTTGTCATGACAAGATGCGTTGCTTCCTTTGGGTAGGAGGCATATCATGTTTAGGCGTATTGGTATTTTACTGATCAGTTTTGTCTTGGCAACGGCCGTTTTTAGCAGCATTGTGTGGGCCGGAACGGCCGTTCCCGTTAGCGACAGCACGCTTTTCTTGCCCGTTGTCGTCGCAGCCCCTCAACCACCCCTCATAATTTCATTCACCGCCAATGTGCCGATTGCCGATCCTGGTGAAACCATAACCTTGAGCTGGGAAACGCGCCACGCAGTATCAGTGACCCTGTATCACCTGTTGGGTGGGCAATTTGGCTCGTTTTGGGATGTTGCTGCCACGGGTGAGATGCCATACAGCATCAGCAGCGGAAGCCGTAATCAGGAAACCTTCGCCCTTTATGCGGGCAATGATGCCTTCCCCTGGGATTCCGCAACACTTGTTGTGCCATTGCGCTGTCCCTATACCTGGTTTTTTGCGCCCGCCCCTGATATTTGTCCGCAGGAAGCGGCTCTCCTTTCGGCATCGGCCGAACAGCAATTTGAGCGCGGTGTCATGATTTGGGTAGAAGCGGAAGATCGTATCTACGTGCTGTATGATGATACAATTTATCCTGACGGGTGGGCCGTTTTCGAGGATAGTTGGGAGGAGGGCGACCCGGTCGAGGATCCTTCGCTGGTGCCGCCCCCTGGATTGTTTCAGCCGCAGCGCGGCTTTGGGCTAATTTGGCGTGATGAACCCATGATTCGTGACCGATTGGGCTGGGCGCTGTCACCAGAGGTAGGGGGAGAAACGGCCGTTCAGCGGACCTCGTATTTCAAATACAACCACACCTACCTAAAAGCACTGGATCAAAATGTGTGGCACCTCTATCCAGAACGAAGCGACTGGGAAAAGTTCACGCCAAATGGGCTATTTGTG
>CBDUOF010000264.1:0-7984 GCA_965368765.1 uncultured Anaerolineae bacterium
CAGGTTGGCCATCATCCGGGCAATGGGGTCTTCTTCGAGTTCGGCAACGGCCGCTTCCTTAACAGCAAAACCGCCATTTTGGGTCGCCATCACGCCGCGGTTTTGAGCTACATCGGTGCCCACTGGCTTACCCAGCGTCTCCGGATCCCCAATGATGTCTAGAATATCATCAACAATTTGGAAGGTAAGGCCGAGGTTGTAGGCGTAGGTTGCCAATGATTCGATAAGCGCTTCATCAGCGTTGGCCAGCATGGCACCCATGCGAGCGGCAGCTTCAAACAGGCTGGCGGTTTTGCGGCTGATAATGGTCTTGTACGTTTCGCGATTCATGTCGCCAGCTTTGGCAGCCGCGGCCTGCAATGTTTCACCTTCTACCAGCTTGGTGGTTGCATCTGCCATGATGACATTAAATTCTGAGGGATAGGGGGCCATCATTTCGTACACTTTGGTGAAGAGATAGTCCCCAGCCAGCAGGGCAAAGGTGCGCCCCCAACGGGCGTGCACCGTAATCTGGCCGCGCCGAGTCAGGCTGTGGTCGTTGATATCGTCGTGAACCAGGGTGGCGGTGTGGACCATCTCAATGGCGGCCGACATGGGCACGACGCGCTGCACGTCGGTGCCACCAGATGCTAGATAGGCCAGTATGCCCAGCTGTGGCCGGAGTCGCTTGCCACCTGAGCCGATAATGTGCAAACCGGCATCTTGCAGTACATCAACATCACTTTTGACGATGTCGCGTAGCTGTTTTTCGACGGCTTCCAAGCCTTGTTCTACTATCTTTGTTACCATAAGATTCACCTTGTTCACAACTTTCAATTTTTTTTGAACGATTTAGCTAATTATAAAATAGAGTCGAAATTGCGTCAAGTGAATTGTGAAAAATATCGCAACCCGTTCGCTTTATTTTCGCCCATTTAGGATGATATAAGATATTATTCGTTTGGCAATGTGAAATACGGCCGTTTGACTCGGAAAATTGTCAGGGCTAAGGTGATCAAAGGCAAATCATGTATCTTATAGGTCGTTTATGCGTACAAATAAAGGAAACAGCTGCATGGAAGCATTAAAGCAAAGAATTGAGCAGGAGGGCCAGAACCTGGGGCAGGGCATCCTCAAGATTGACAGTTTCTTAAACCACCAGATTGACGCGCATTTGATGGAACAAATTGGGGAGGCAATTGCGACCGAATTTAGCGCAACCGTGCCCACGCGCGTGCTCACAGCAGAGGTGAGTGGTCTGATTCCCGCCGCGATGACGGGCAAAGCGCTGGGCAATATTCCCGTGGTATACGCCCTTAAAAAGAAGCCAATTACGATGAAGGAGCCAGTATATGTGGAAAATGCGCCCAGCCACACAAAGGGTGAAAATGTCTCACTTATGGTCTCGCCAGAATTTTTGGCTGCCACGGACCGGGTGCTGATTGTGGATGATTTTTTGGCCACGGGGCGCACCATTGCGGCACTCGCACGCATCGTGCAGAGCAGTGGCGCCACGCTGGTGGGTATTGCTACCGTCGTGGAGAAAAGTTTTGAAGGCGGGCGGGAGATGCTGGCGGATTGGAACGTGCCGATTTATGCGGCCGCGACGATTGTGAATATGTCAGACGGCCGTATTGAATTGGCCTAACCAAGAACCACGCCTATGCTAGAAAAGCCAGACATCGCCGATGAACTGATTATAGATTGCCTACACCGGGCGTATGGATTGCAGGTTACGCAGCTCACTTTTTTGCCGCTGGGTGCAGATTTGCATTCGGCCGTTTATCGCATCAACACCACAGACCGAACCGCATTCTTCTTAAAACTAAGAAGCGGCACCTTTAACGAAATTTCCGTTTGGCTGCCCCACTTTCTTCAGGAAAATGGCTTGGCAGAAGTCATACCCATCTGTCCGACAAGCACCGGGCAGCTCTGGAGCAGCCTGGCAGGGTACCGAATGATGCTTTACCCATTCATAAAGGGACACAACGCCCACGCGGTTCAGCTGAGCGAGGCGCAGTGGCGACAGTTTGGGCGGGCATTGCAAGATGTGCATACGGCCGTTTTACCAGCAGCACTCGCCGCCAAAATCTTGCATGAAACCTACAGTGGAAAATGGCGGCAAGTTGTAAAAGAATTTCTACAGCGCATTGAGCGCGTCCACTTTGCCGAGCCCGTTGCGTCCCGGATGGCTGCATTCTTAAATCTGAGGCGTCAAGACATCGTCCAACTGCTGCAGCGCACAGAAGCATTGGCCCAAATTCTGCAGCAACAGCCGCAGGCGCTGGTTTTGTGCCATGCTGATATTCATGCCTGGAACCTGCTACTTGCTGAGGATGGTGCGCTCTACATGGTGGATTGGGATGATCCGGTGATGGCCCCCAGAGAGCGAGATTTAATGTTTGTTGGGGCAGGATTGGGTAATATTTGGCATAGTGCCCGTGAGTCCGCCTTATTTTATGAAGGCTATGGGCAAGCTGGCATTGATCAAAATGCGCTGGCTTATTATCGCTGCGAACGAATTATCCAGGATATTGCAGCTTATTGCGATCAAATATTCCTAACCGAGCAAGGTGGTCCGGATCGGGAAGAAGCTTTAAAGCAGTTGACATCAAATTTTTTACCTCACGGCACCCTCGATATTGCCATGAAAACGGGCCATTCCTGGCCCGATGCAGGAGTTTAGCGGTTTAATGAATGCACCCGATACGATCATTATTCTGGATTATGGTTCACAGTACAGTCAGCTTATTGCCCGGCGCGTGCGCGAGGCCAAGGTGTACAGTCGGCTTATTCCCTGGTCTACGCCGGCAGCACAAGTAATGGCCCATCGTCCAAAGGGATTTATCCTCAGTGGTGGCCCAAACAGTGTCTATGACGATGGCGCACCAACCTTGCCGGACTATGTGGTAGAGAGCGGCCTGCCAGTTTTAGGCATTTGTTATGGCATGCAGCTGTTGGCGCGTCGGTTTGGCGGCGCAGTGGGTCAGAGCCAAAACCGGGAGTATGGTCCGGCGACGCTGCGCGTTGACCTGATGGACGATCCGTTGTTTAGAGATTGGCGACTAGAGATTGGCGATTCGGGACGAGAAGAAAATAATCTCCAACAGGTGTGGATGAGCCATGGCGATAAGGTAGAAAGGCTGCCAAACGGTTTTCGGCCGTTGGCCCATTCAGACAATTCACCTTTTGCGGCAGCGGCAGACGTGGCGCGGGGCTATTACGCTGTTCAGTTTCATCCAGAGGTGGTGCACAGTACGCAGGGCAGTCGGCTGTTGAGCAATTTTGTGCATTATATTTGTGGCTGTGGGGCTGATTGGACGCCAGCCAATTTTATGGATGAGCAAGTGTCGGTGATTCGGAAGCAGGTGGCAAACGGCCGTGTGGTGCTTGGTCTGAGCGGCGGCGTTGATTCGGCTGTGGCCGCCGCCCTTATTCATCGCGCCATTGGTGAGCAGCTTACCTGTATTTTTGTCGATCACGGCCTTTTGCGGCAGGGAGAAGCCTTGCAGGTTGTGGAGACGTTTCAGCGCGAGCAGGGCATGAACCTGATTGCGGTTCATGCTGTGGAAGAGTATCTGGATGCCCTGGCAGGCGTGACCGATCCGGAACAGAAACGTCGCGTGATAGGTGAAAAGTTTGTGCGCATCTTCGAACGGGAAGCCAACAAGCTCGGCAAAATCGATTTCTTGGCACAGGGAACCATCTACCCGGACGTGATCGAAAGCGCGGGCAAGGGCAAAAACGATGCCCACGTCATTAAGACGCACCATAATGTGGGCGGTTTGCCTGATGATATGGATTTTGAACTAGTGGAGCCGCTGCGCGAGCTGTTTAAGGATGAAGTGCGCACCGTGGGTGCGGCGCTCGGGCTGCCGGACAGCATCATTTGGCGGCAGCCGTTCCCCGGCCCGGGCTTAGCCATTCGCTGCTTGGGTGAAATTACCTGGGAGCGGTTAGAGCGGCTGCGGCTGGCCGACGCCATTTTTGTGGATGAACTGCGGCAGGCCGAGATGCTGCGGGTGGGCACTCAGCAGTCGTTTGCTGTGCTGCTGCCGGTAAAAAGTGTGGGGGTGATGGGAGACGGCCGTACCTACCAGGAAGTGATCGCCCTGCGAGCTGTTACCACAGAAGATTTCATGACGGCCGATTGGGCCAGGTTACCTTACGATTTGCTGGCCAAGGTGAGCCGCCGCATTGTCAATGAGGTGGCGGGCGTGAACCGGGTGGTGCTGGACATTACATCCAAGCCGCCAGGGACGATAGAGTGGGAGTAAGGAGTGCAACGAAACGGCCGTATGCTGCGTAACGGCTTATAGATTTTGGCGACTTAGAAAATTCAGGAAGCGAGCGGCAAGTGAAGATATTCCTTCAACCCGCTCGTCTTAAAACGTGACGCATTTTTAGGAGGCATTGCAATGGATTACGGACGGCTTTTCCGGCGTGGCTGGGAAATTGTTTGGCAGAACAAGTATCTATTTATCTTGGGTTTTCTGGCAGCTTTGGGAGCTGGTAGCAGTGGGGGCAGCAGTAATTTTAGCTTCCCATCCGGCACCTCAAGCAGCGAGACGATTCCACCTGAAATTGTGGATCAATTCACAGGCTTCTGGAGCGAATTTGGGGGTCTGATTATCGGATTGATTTGCTTTTTCTTTATCCTGGGCATCGTATTTTGGCTGATTCGGTTGGCGGCGCAAGGCGGCCTGATAGAAGCGGTCGATCGCGCTGAAGTCGGCGAAAAAATGACGTTTGGCTCGGCATTTTCTGCTGGCGTGGCTCGCATTGGCAGCCTGATTGGACTAAATATACTGATCTACTCGCCGTTTTGGCTGCTAGGGATAATCATTGCGGGCATCGGCATCTCCGTCGTTGGTTCGGCTGTGCAAAATAGTGGCGGCCTTTCAGAGGCAGTAGGCGGATTTTTAGCCATTGCCTCAGTTTGCCTTGGGCTGGTAGCCTGTTTGATGGTGCCGCTAGGCATCGTCGTGACGCTGGTCTATCCTTTTGCCCAGCGCGGGTTGATGATTAAACAGCTTGGTGTAGTAGAAAGCATTCGTCATGGTTGGCAGATCGTGCGGGAAAACGTTGGCGATGTCATTTTGCTTGGCGTTGCATTTTTGGTAATTGGCTTTTTATTTGGCCTGGCGACGCTGGTCGTTACCGTGCCATTTGCCTTCCTGGCTGCCGGGCCATTCCTTCTGGATGCGATTCAGGGAAATGACTTTAGTTTTGGCACCACAGAAATGGTTACCCTGGCTGTTGGCGGCGTTTGTCTGGGGTTGGCTGCAGCGGCCGTGAATTCGGTGCTAACGGCGTACCGCTCGGCAACCGTGACCTTAGCCTACCAGCACTTTGTGCAGAAAGATGTACCAACTGACGGTTAATTCATGTCGCCAGATTTGCTCTCCCGTTCCCTGAAGCTGCTGCGGCAGCACCAGTTTCTTATCTGGTTGGGGCTGGGTATGAGCTTGAGTGGTCTGTTTGGCACTGGTTGGCGGCTTTGGTTAGCCCAGGCGCTGACGATTGACTTTAGCCAGCTGACGACGATTCAGGATATAGAATCGCTGCTGTTTAGCAGTGAGGTAGCGCAAATGCAGCAGCTCCTTTTACGGGGGCTGCTGCTGGCATTTGGGCAGTTTGTGCTGGTTTGGCTGGTGGCACTCATGGCTGAGGCGGGGCTCATTGCGGCAACGGCCGAATTCCCGGAATCCATCACGTTGCGCCAGACGCTGCGCTGGGGGCGCCAGATGCTGCGCCGCTTTTTGGCGATTGACCTACTCGTATTTTTCCCCTGGTTCCTTATTGCCCTTCTGATGTTGGCAGTGCTGCTGATTTTGGCTGTGGTACTGGCTGGCTTTGCCACCAGCCAGCCGAGTGCGGGCACTGTTTTGCTGACAACGGGTTTGGGATTAACCTGTTTGCTGGCTCTGGCTATAGTGCTGCTGCCAGTTGGGCTGCTCTCGCTCTGGTTTCGCATGTTGGCGTTTCGAGAGGCGATTTTGTACGGCGTGGAGGCGAAAACGGCCGTTCGTCAAACGTGGCAGCGCATCCGGTATAACCTGGGTGAGGTGGTCATTCTGGTCATCATGCTGTGGGGTGGGCAAACTGTGCTGCTAAGCGTGTTTAATTTGGTCAGTTCCCCGCTGCTAACCTGGCTGACGACATTAACCGTGTCGGATACAATGGCGCTGCAAGGAGTGGCGTGGCTGGCGGTGACGGCCGTTACCTTGTTTGGCTGGCTGGTTCATGGCATTGTCACCACGTTTGTGGCCATTGCCTGGACGTTGGCCTACCAAAATTTGAGTGAGGAAAAAAGCTAAACACAGATTTCGCAGATTCTACAGGTTTGTTTCGCAACTTGAAAAATCTGCATTTATCTACGGATTATTGGAGAATTAATGACGCAGCGATTGGGGGTCGATACGGGCGGGACGTTTACCGATTTTGTGTGGCTAGGAGAAAACGGCCGTTACCAAATTTTTAAACAGCTCAGCACTCCGCAGGATCCATCTGAAGCAATCTTAAACGGATTGAAAACAATGGCACCGCCGGAAACGGCCGATCTTGTGCACGGCAGCACGGTAGCGACCAACGCCCTGCTGGAGCGCAAGGGGGCGCGGACCGCGCTCATTACCACAAAAGGCTTTGCCGATGTGCTGGCCATCGGGCGGCAAAACCGCCCCGATATTTACGCCCTCGTCCCCCAAAAGCCAGCGCCGCTTGTGCCAGCGGCCTGGCGATTTGAGGTTGCTGAGCGCGTGACGGCTAGCGGCGAAGTGTTGCAGCCTCTCGATTTATCCAATCTGCCCGCCATTTGGCAGCAGCTCAAGGCAGAATCCGTAGAGTCAGTCGCGATTTGCCTTCTTTTTTCATTTTTGCACCCGTCACATGAACAGCAGATCCGCCAATTTTTGCTCGAACAAAGCCCAGAAATGCAGCTGCACATCTCCCTTTCTTCAGACATCTTGCCGGAATATCGCGAATATGAGCGCACGGCGACGACGGTGATTAACGCATACGTGGCGCCGCTGATGACGCGCTATTTGAGGCGTTTGGCGAGCGGTGTGCAGCCACGTCGCCTGTCGGTGATGCAAAGCAACGGTGGTATTATTTCCGCCAGCAAAGCAGGCGAGGAAGCGGCTCGCACAGTGCTTTCTGGCCCAGCTGGCGGCGTCGTGGGCGCTCGTTTTGTGGCGCAACAGGCGGGCTTCCCGGACATTATTACGTTTGACATGGGCGGAACCAGCAGCGATGTCGCGCTCTGTCCTGGTCGCTTGCCTACAACGGCTGATGGTGAGATTGCCGGCTTGCCGCTGCGCTTGCCCATCATCGATATTCACACGGTAGGGGCCGGAGGGGGCAGTATTGCCAGAGTCGATGCGGGCGGGGCCTTGCAGGTAGGGCCAGAGAGTGCCGGGGCGTTCCCCGGGCCAGCATGTTACGGACGGGTAAAAGCGGAGAGCGATACGTACCCTCCAGCAAGCCGATCCACCGTCACCGATGCCAACCTGGTTTTAGGGCGTTTGGATGCGAACCATTTTTTGGGCGGCGCCATGCAGCTGGACAAAACGGCCGCTCGGCAAGCCCTAGTTAAATTGGCTGTACAAATGAAGGTGCCGGATGCAGAAACGGCCGCTTGGGGCGTCATTCAGGTGGCCAATGCCAACATGGAACGGGCCATTCGGCGCATTTCTGTGGAGCGAGGCTATGATCCGCGTCGCTTTACCTTGATGCCGTTTGGGGGGGCAGGGCCACTGCACGCTTGCGATCTGGCGGAAAGTTTGCAAATCCCCCGTATTTTGGTGCCGCCGGTACCGGGCGTGCTGTCTGCCTTGGGCATGTTGGTGGCTGCGCCAACCAAAGATTATTCGCGCACGGTGATGCGTACCGTCTCCAACTGGCGTGACGCTGATGAGGCGTGGCTGATAAATGAACTGGAAGCTCTGACAATACGCGCCTCTGCTGAAATGGTCGCCGAGGGCCATGATGATGCGTCAATTACGTT
>CBDUOF010000265.1:0-7976 GCA_965368765.1 uncultured Anaerolineae bacterium
GAACGGCCGTTTACCGAATATTTGCTGCCGCAGCCATCACATACCAGGCCGATAGCGATCCGTGGGGTGGGGGTCGCGGCGGCGGCAAAGTCTTGACTATTGTGCTGCATGAGGCGATGGGCGCGGCCAATCACGGCGGCATGGTTAATCATTTCGACTCCCTTGGTGTCTTGGTTACACGAACGAGATTATAATAGTGTATTTATGACACTTTGTCAAGGGTGACGCTGCCTAGCGGCATTTGTGGCCCAACAGCCTAAATTTAGGGTTGAAATTTTGCTTTGAATTCAGGGAAGCACAAACGCAGGTGAACGTCATCCCTGACGTTCACCTGCTTGAGCCATTTGGAAAATCTCCTTTTACCTATAAAATTACTCAATTGCTCACTTACCCGATTATAAGACACAACATTTCGTCCAATGCGACCCTTCACAAAGAGAGGCTTCCGTGAAAACATTACTCATTTTGCGTCATGCCAAATCAGATTGGGGCAACAGCCAGCTATCTGATCATGATCGGCCGCTGAACGGCCGTGGCCAATACGATGCGCCACGCATGGGGGCCTGGCTACAGAAACAGAAGATGGTGCCGGAGCACATCATCAGTTCCACAGCCGAACGAGCCATCACCACGGCGGAATTAGTCGCACAAGCCTGTGAATTTGAAGGAGAGCTGCGCACGACGAAGGCGCTCTATCTGGCTGGCCCGCCGGCCTACATTGAAGTTCTCAATGACGTGGCCGACAGCTATGATCGGGTCATGGTGGTGGGACACAATCCAGGGATGGAAGAGCTGGTGTCGCTGCTCACGGACAAAGACAAACCAATGACCACGGCCAACGTAGCGGTCGTGGAACTGCCGATTGTGTCTTGGGGGGAGTTAACGATTTTTAGCGACGGCCGTTTAAAGCATCATTGGAAACCGAAAGATTTGCCTGGTTGAGCCGATAGGGGCGCAAAGTCTCTAGCGACAACCCTAGGATCGTTTGGTGGGTAGGCGTGGTTTGGTCGAAACGGCCGTTCCGTTTTGTGGTTGCGCGGCGTGCAGCTTGCTCACACTTTTGTGCTGCGCCACCCACAGGCCAACCAGCCCAATTTTCAATTCATACAGCGTATTGCCGCCATCCGTCAGCTCTCGCATAATTTCACGCTCGACCAGCCGGTTTAGGGCCGCCGTAATTTCTACAGGGGGCAGCTGAATGCCAAATGGCTCCAGAAAATCCCGAATATCTTCAGGATGAAGGGCGATATCACTGTTGGTCATGTGGGCAACGGCCGTTAAAACCACTCGCTCAGCATGCGTCGAGCGCTGCCAAAGGTAGGCAAAATGCACCTCGCCCAGGCTCAACATCTCATCCAGCGTGGCGTTTACATCAGAAATCGTCACATACCCCGTGCGTTCGGCATTGGCGCGTTTCACCAGAGCATAGCAGACCAGCTGTACAAAATAAGGATGACCTGCCGTGACTCGCAGTATTTTGTCGATGGCTAAATCATCATAAATGAGATCTGGGGCGACAGGTTCAGTAATCAGCCGTATTGCGGATCTTTCGGATAGGTAAGTAATCCTTTCATACAGCGCAATATTAAACAGCACAGACCAATAATCGGCGCTCATTTCTTCAAGGCGGCGCGTGCCCACAAAAATAAAGCTCAATCCTTCACTGTGCTGCATCAGGTGACGCATAAAGCTGAAAAAGGTGGCGGGTAAAATATTATCCTCTACCAAATTTTCAAACGCTTCAAACTCATCAAAGACCAGCAGCAGCGTTGTGTTTGGCGGCAGCAGCGCTTTCACCGCCGGGATAAAGCGGCGCTGAAATTCGCCCGTCGGATCAGCTTGCCACACCTCTGGCACCGGCACCTCAATCTCAATATCGCGCAGCCCCAGCGCGTCAGAGATGAGCCAGGCCAAATCATGGAACAATGCGCCCATGCCTGGGCTAACTCCCAACGATTGGCAGTCAATGTAGACCGGCAGTAAGTCATCGGGCAGATGCTGCTCCAGCCGAAGCAGAGTGGACGTTTTACCCGTACGTCGCTGCCCAATCAAAATGAGCACATTTCGTTGTGACCAGCCACCAGCATTATCGGCGATAAAGCTGAAAAGCTGCTCTCGACCAAAAAAGAGCGAACTTTTGCGGCGCAAGGGCGTGCCGGGCAGGTACGGGTTAAAAATTGGGGTGAAGTCCCGGGTGGGCAGCAGTAAATTGACCATGTCGCCAAAGGCGAGTTGGCGGTTGCGCTGATTGCGGTCATCGTAGGAGACGGTCATGCCCAGGCGAAAGCGGTCGGTGACTTGTGGCTCTAGCTGGAAGGTGATTTGGCGGCTGCGGCCAGGGGGCAGCAGGGAAATGTGTTGTGGGCCACTTTGCACGATGTAGCCAGGATCGTCATTCAGCATCGCAATCACATTTTCGGCAGGCGAACGGCCGTTATTGTGCAAAACCAGCGTCACCTGTGTCTGTTCTGTAGGCACAATTCGCCTTGTTTTCAGCTGTACGATAACGTTGGCCTGGCCGCGTAGTTCCTCGCCAGCAGCACTGACCACCCCGGACCAACGGCGGGCAATCGCCTCGACTAGTGTCTTTTCCACGCGCACAGAAAATTCAGGCAGCGATTGTTGTAACTCGGCTAGCAGATGGCTGGCTTCGTTCAGGTAAACCAGTCGATCTTCGGGCGAATCAACCCGCTCGCTGTCTCGCAAATTCGTCATGATGGGCAGCAATGAATCCAGCACCGGGGACCAGGCGTCCTGGCGCTCTAAATACTCCATCAAATGGACAAGCTGCGGCCGCAGCAAAGAAATCTCGGTGATGGTTGGCGCTTCCAACAGTGCCTGACCTGTTTCGAAAATCTTCTGCCATCGCTCCAGCTGTTGCCAGACGGGCCTTTCCTTGCGGGCATCGGCTAAGGCGCTGTTGATAATAGGCAGGCCCACGTACGGTCGATCTGTGAGCAAAAAGAGACCGTCAGCCAGGCTGCTCACCAGGGCATCGCCTCGCTGGCGTGCCCGATTGGCCAAATACAGGAGAAAGTCTTGCGATGCGTTGGTTTGGCTGTAGCGGCTCTCCAGCTGGGTAAGCGTGAGGTCTGGCTGTCCTTTAAGCTGGCGGTAAAAGCGATGGGCCCGTGCAATAGGCAGCTGGGTTTGTCGTACCAGCAGAAACAACCCAACAACAACCAGTAACCCGGTGATGGTCAGCGTACCGGTGGTGGGGCGCAGGAATCCAACATTGGCAACGGCAACGGGGGTGGTCTGTGGGGCCAGCACGCCCTCATAAGCCCCGTCATCATAATGAAAACGGTAGCGAACGGCCGTATCGGTGGCGGGAGGATTCGGGATAGACCAGAAGCGGCGGTCGTTGCCATTGGCAATAATTTCAGTGCCCTGATTTTCCCAACGGCCGTTTGCCGGGTTAAAAATGTCTAGCCGAACCGAAACTTCATCCCCTTCCACATCAGTAACCGAGACGCTAAAGTTATATTGGCCCTCTACCTGCGGATTGGTCAGCAGCGGCGGTCGGTTTTCTGTAGTGCGAAATTGCTGAATGACGCCATTCTCAGTTAGCACAATCAGGTCCCCATTTTGCTGCCCGGCACGCCGCATCACAACCATGGCAAAGACCCCGCTGGAAAGCGGAATTTCATCGATCAGGACGGGTTCTGGCTGGGGGGCATATAGAAAGATACGCCCTTCACTGCCCTCGCTGTTGCCCACTACAATTTCTGGCAAGATATCCCCGGTCACGTTGCCCCAGTAGAGGCTGGTCACATTGTTGAGGCCAATGAGCCGCCAAAGGTAAGTGGGTTGACTATCTTCAATGCGCAGACGACTTAGTTCTGCCTGATCGGTGGCCACCAGGAATGATTCTGCCACGCTTTCTTCAAAGGCTTCTTCGATGATATCGTTGGCGGGGATGCTGATGACTGGCGTGCCCGTCAATGACGTCGGCCAGGACGGCATCTGAATGCCGCGCCAGGTCAGGCCAGTGGCTTGCCCTTCCGTAAAAACAAGCAGCCGAGTTGCCAGTTCGCGCCCTGGCTGTTCCAGGCGGAAGAGATTGGTGATTGGCGTGTCGTAATAGGCGATGACGGGTGGCAAAAAGAGGGTGCGGACCTGAATGGCGTAAAGGCGATTGGCCGCCGCAGCAATAAGCTGGGGCTGGTCTCTATCCAAGTTTTTTATGACCACAAGCCGGGTGATGGCCGCCCCATCTTGGTCTTCTTCAGCAATGGTTTCTTGCCAAAGCCTGGTTTGGTCAGGAGTATAGGCAAAAATGTCGCCAGATTCGGTACCGATAATGATTTCTGGCTCGCCGCGCTGGTTAATATCTTGAACCAGGAGGCTGGTAATCTTGTCGTCGATAGGTTCTTCCCACAGCTGCTCGCCGTTGATATCGCGCAAATCGATCCAGCTTTGCTGCACTATCTGGTTGTCTGGCCCAAAAATGGGGCTGTTGCGAATGACGACGATTTGCTGCTGCTGATTGCGCTGCAGCAGGGCCAGGTGGGTGATGTGACCGCCAGGGGAGACGAGCCAGTCGACATTGTTATGCTGATTGAGGTAATGCAAACGGCCGTCTTGCGCCCCAACGACCAATTCATCTTCACCATCCAGGTCAAAATCAACGACGAGCAAGGCACCTGGCTCTGAATCGAGGGAGTAGCTTGAATCCGGGGCAATTTCGCTGGTGCCAACGCCCAGCCCCAATAGTTCAACCGTGGCGAAACGGGCCAGCATCAGTTCATAACGGCCGTCTTTGTTAATATCCAGTAGGCGGGTCAGCCCGTTGGCATCGACCAAATCATACGTCACCAGAGATCGATTGGTTGGCCCCAGCAGCAGTACATCATTTGCCCCACTGCTGCCTTTTTCTGGCCCAAGGATGACTGCCAGAAGCGGATCGTTGTCATCATTGGTGGGCCCGGCTGTAGAAAGGTCTACGATGGGGCGATTGGCATCTGGTGCCAGCCGCCGCGTCCACATCCGACTGCCATTGGCCCGGTATGCCACCACGACGCCCACCTCGGTTCCAGCCAACAGCAGCGGTTCATCGCCAAATGCGCCAGCAGCCAGGGCGGTAATCGGCCGGTTCAGCGTGCGTGGCCACCAGACCCGCTGGCGCTCATAGTTGAGCAGATTGATTTGCCCACCTTTGGAACCAACAGCCAGGGTCGGTGCGCCATTCTCACCGAAGGGCACAACGGCAAGCGCAGAAATAACGTCTGAAATGGGCTGAGCCTGCTCCCAAATGTCCTGCTGATTGCCGTCGATGAGTCGTAGCTGGCTAAAGCGGAGGGAGGGGTTAAAGAAGCCCAGGGCCACTTCTTGCAGCCCATCGGCATTGAGGTCGGTTACCTGCATGAAGACCTGGGTGCTGAGAAGCGGCGAGCTGTTTTTGTCATCAAGCCAAATGAGCTTGCCATGTTCATCGAAGAGCTGAAGCTGCCCATTGCTAAACAACACCAGGATTTCGTCACGGCCGTTTCCATCATGGTCAAACGGTTCAATTTGCCGCACCTGGACGTTGTACTGCGTTAACCATTCCTGCCCCTCTGCGGCGCTGCTAAAGGCCAGCAGTGACTGCGGGGCGTTCAGGATGTTCAGCTCGATCGACCATTGCTCTGTGCCGCCAACGCTTAGCACCGTCAACTGCCGATTGGCAACCAGGGCTATTTCTGATTCATCATCTTCGTCGATGTTGAGGATATTGACGGCCTGGACAATATCGCCAGCCGGGAAGCTCCACTGCAGGTTGCCCACAGAATTAAGCAGATCGACACGGCCGTTTTCGGCAGCGATCAAAAATTCATCCACGCCGTCCAGATTCAGATCGTGGTTGAGCACATGGCTAATCCGGCTGGAGGCCGAGTGACGCCAATAGGCCTGTGTTTGGTTTTGGGCGTTTAAGCGGGTGGGGGTGTCTTGCAGCAGCAGCAAAACGACGAGGAACAACAAGAGGGCGCGCAGCCAAGGGAAACGGCCGTATTGCTTCGAACCAGCCTGTTGTGAAATGCCCCTTGTCATATTTTTAAGTCCAGCGTTCCCAGTAATCAGTTGTCAATGACACAGTAACCAACAATAAAATCGTACGCTGATTACTCTGATATGACTGCCTGTTTACTGCCCTTCCGGCGGGCGCAGCGCGTAGCCCACGCCTCGCTCACTGATGATCCAGGTGTCGAAGGGGGCAATGGCGCGGCGTAGCCGTTTGATCAGTGTCTTTAAGCGGTCTGGATCATCAACGAGGACATCACCCCAAACGGCCGTTTCCAAATCATCGCCATGCACTACCTGACCAGCGTTCTGGCACAGGCTGACCAAAATGGCAAACTGGGACGTGGTCAGGCTCAACTCATGGCCTTGCCCCCACACCTGATGCCGCTGCTGGTCGATGACAAATGGCCCGGCTTGAATGAGACCGTTTACCTGCTGACGACGCACGTAGCGGCGCAAAATGGTGCTCGTGTAGCGGTAGCCGTCGTCACTGGCTTCCAGCAAACATTGCTGTTCCAGCAGGCGTAAGCTGTCTATCGGCCCGTCGGCAATGGCCAGGGCGTACTGTTCTTCTGCAGTCAGATTTTGCCACAAATAGCCCAGATGGGAATCGGCTTCTACTTCGATGGGACCGTCCAGCTGGGCAAAATTTTCCTTATTGTCCAGCGGCGTATCTTGCGTCATTGCCTGGAAGGCGTGGTAGGCGGCTACGTGCAAAAAGAAGGGATGAGGGCCCACCAACCGGATGAGGTAATCGATCAGCGCCTCAGAAAAGTCAGCGCTGACGTTTGCCAGCCTGTCTTGAATCATCTGCCGGCTGGCTCCTACCGTGAAAAGCCCCAGCGGCAGCGTTACGAAAATGTTGAAGAAGGGTGAGCTCAGAATCTCTTCTTCAGCAGTGATGGCAAATAACGGCCGTTGGCTGGCGGTCAGGTAAGCCAAGCCGTATTTGGTGGTGAGTCCACGCAGGCGGGCAAAGAAGTAGGGGGTGAGCTGTTCATTGGCAGCCAAAAGTTCAAATTCATCGAGTAGAACGACAACGGCCGTCTCATTCTTGCTAATTTGGTGCAGCACCCGATCCAAGGCACGGTATGTGCCAGGTGATTGATCCGCCTCAACCGACATTCCGGCGTTTTCAGCGGCTACGAGCAGACCATGCAGCAGCGCTTCATAAATTTCTTCCGGAGGGGACCCGCCAAATTCTTGACAGTCGATCAGCACGAACAGCGCTTGTGGTGGTGCCAACTGCATGTGGGCACGCACCTGTGCGCGGGTGAGATGGATAAGCAGTGAACTTTTCCCTATGCGGCGCGGTCCAATCAGCGAGACGCTCTGCCCGTTGCGCAGCAAGCCCAAAATTTGGCTAATTTCCGCCTCACGGTTGTGGAAATCGTGTTGGCGACGAATCGCGCCACGGTGGTAAAAGGGATTGTCCAGGCTCATGTTCACACTCATGGGCATAATTGTAGCGGGGAATGGAGAAAAGGTAAAACTTGGTGACAAATTGGGGTGGGGGGAGCGCGCGGCGGTGAAGTGGAGGAAGGAAAATGCTGAGGGATTGAGAAAGGGTAGTGCAAGCTTGATTGAACGATCTGTGGCCAAGCAAGCGCTCATTTTTCTATTCCTGTTGCCGCGATTTAACAATTGAGATTAAATGACAGCTATGAATAGTAGTAAACATTTCAATCGTTTCTTACGGATAGCCCAAGTATTATTTGTGCTCGTTTTTATCGGAGGAATTGTCCTGTGGATTATGAATGAAATTGGCGCATTTGGTGAACGTCCCTTCTGGATATTTACGCCGGGGAGCAGGGGACGCTTCAACGCAATCTTGCTCTTGTTTCCCTTTGTATTGGTTAGTGTCAATCACTTTTCTCGGCAACGAGCTTCAAATGAAGCCGATGAACGCCAGCCTGCCTTACCAGGCCCTAAAACCTTGAACAAATATTCCTACCGCCAATATTTGCGCTATAAGC
>CBDUOF010000266.1:0-7975 GCA_965368765.1 uncultured Anaerolineae bacterium
GACGATTTTCATCGTTTTGTCTTCCCAGACAGCGGTGTAAGCGACAGGAGGCGCGACATGCAAAGCGGCTTCAACAGAAGCTGGATCCATTGGGCGATTAAAAATCAGGGAGAGGGTGGGCTGGAACTCCGTCAGGCTGCCGTTGGGCAGGCGCTGTACCACCTGCGGCGTATTTTGGGTTTGGAGCCGCCAACGCTGGACGCTGGCAAATTCCGCGCCGCTGCGCCCTTTGACAGAAGCGTGAAGGTTAACCCAGTAGCTGCGATTGACGGTAAAGCTGTCGTTCGGGGTAAAGGTGAGGACGGTATGATCCGCGCTCCATTCAAATTCGCCGCGCACGGGGGGCGAGAAGATGAGCGGCTGGGGCGTGGCGCTGTCCATGGGCTGGTTGAACTGGATGATGAGGGGCTGCCCTGGCGGATAATCATCCATCGTAAAGTCGCCCACCAGCTCCCAGGCAAGAAAGTCGGGCAGGTCGGCAGGCTCAGGAGCGGTTGGGTCGGGTTCGTCGATGGTGACGGTTTCAGTGCGGTTGGAAACGGCCGTAGGCATCACAGTAGTTGCCTCGGTTTGGTCACCCTGACAGGCGGCCAATATCACAAAGAGTATGAGTAAAAAGCGAAGTCGCAGGATCATAGAATAACCCCTTTGGGTCTAAAATAGGTATTTTTGGTTCAATTATCAGACGTCGGTTTCCAGTTGAAGTGGCTGATCTTCTCTGACTAATGTATAGGTTACTCTTTGGGGTGAGGGTTTGCTTTACGACGCGTATTTGTTTGCCTGACGCAATACCGACGATGGCGGAAGGAATGGTTGATTTTTGAGGCTAACTGGTGAGACGCTAACTGGTTAATTGTAGGAGGTGGGTGTGCTAAAATACGGCCGTCGTCACAGCAGGCAAAGTAGGCGGCGCATAATCCTAAGGACAGGCAGGCGCATTCTTAACTCTGAGCGGGTGCTATTCCAGCAATACCCCCGCAATTGAAACAAGCGACTGATTTTCTTCGTCGGCCGGGCAGTGGTCATAGGCCACCTGGATGCCTTCGGTGCCCTCGAGGTAGCGCAACATGAGGTAAATCGAGGAGAAGCCGCACACTTTGTTACGGTCTTCGACAGCAGCAATCTGGTCATAAAAGCTGGCGTCGTCGCCCCGTATGATGGCCTGGATGAGGTTGTGGTCAGCTTGGCGCAGGGCGGCACGGCGAGCATCGTTCATCGTGTAGTCATCGTCGAAGGCGGGGCCGACGTGGGCCAAATCTACCGAGGCGACGGCGAGGACTTTTTTGCCAGCGGTGGTGGCTTTTAGGGTGGCCACGGCCGTTTGCAACAACGTATCTTCTGCCGGATGATGCCCATTCATGACAAAATGGTGAAACGAGCCGCACAATATTGGCACCATCGGCTTGGGGGCAACACCTGCTTGCTGATACAGATAGTGCAGCCAAACGGCCGAAAGCTCAATGGAATGTTCGCGGCGATGATGTAGTTCCTCAGCGTAGGCGGCTTCTTCGCCAATGGCGGCGGCCAGGCTGTCTACTAACTCGGTGTCGGTGGGCAAGACGCCGTAGGGGGTGGCGTATGGCTGGCGCGTCAGGGTAAAGGTGCCGGGGCCTCCTTTGTGGTCTGTGCCAAAGATGAGAATAAGATCGGCCTCGAGGACGGCCGTTTTGGCCCGCTGCCACACTTTTGAATACACTTTGCCGCCCCGCTGATAGTCGATGTGGGGGGAAATAATGGCCCGCCCGCGCCACGGCTGCCATCCGTTTAGATCATCGTCAGTGCCGTAGTCATCCAGCATCATGGTGAGCTGGCGGGGATTGGCAGGATAGCTGAGATCGGCCAGGGCGGCAGGACGGTGGGGCAGGTTGCGGAATGCTTCTTCTTGCTGTGCCAGGGCTTGTCGGGCGCGATCATTGTCAAACAGGTAGGCAGCATCTAGCTGCGCCAGGGCTTGCTCTGTGATGGTAAAATCGACCTGTTGGCCTATGTGATGGCAAAAGTCCGCGTGAATCTGCTTCGGGGTACGACTGCCGTCACAAAAGAGGAGCAGTTGGGCCAGCGCAGGCGGCATCACGAGCTGTTCGCTGGATAGCTCCAGGGGGTCGTGCAAATACCACATTTGCTCACCGTGATGGTATACCGGTTGGATGTCAAGTTGTCGTAGGCGTGGTTTTTCAGACAATGGGTTGCTCCTGAATGGTCACTGTTTAGCAAATCACAGAAAGTTCTTTGAAAAACGAAGCGCGATATCTCTGTGATTTGCTCAAGTAAAAACCAATTTTCCGCTCAATCTTATTCAAAATTCTTTTTGGTTTTTACACTAATTGTCGCTTGGAGGGGTGGGCCAGCCGTTGGCTTTCTGCCACCACCAGCACAGTATGAAGGGATGGAAATGAAAATGCAAGCGTTCAAAGAAAGAATTAAGAATACGCAGATTTTGCAGATTTTTTTGGCTGTGATTTTTTTGGTTGGTTGCGGAGAGACGGCCGTTTCCACCCCTACACCCATCCTTAACACCCCCGCCCTCCCCACAAACCCCACGCCAACGCTGATCCCAGAACCAACGGCCGAAGCAACCAATCGCCCGCCCGCAACCGCCACGCCACTGCCAGAAGGCTTGTCTATTGGCGATCCCTATGCACCAGAGCTGGGCAACACGGGCTATGACGTGACGCACTACACCTTGCAGATGGCCCTCGACCCTGCCGTGACAACCATTGAGGCAACGGTGCTGATTGAGGCTGTGGTGATAGAGCCTGATTTAGCGGCGTTTTCGCTGGATTTTGTGGGGTTTGACATTGCTGAGGTGCTGCTGGACGGACAGCCAGTGCGGTTTGCCCAGGATGATGACAAGCTGCTCATCACGCCAGCTCAGCCCCTGACGGCGAATGGGACGTTTAAACTTTCGGTCACTTACAGCGGTACGCCCACAGAACGGCCGTCTCGCTACGTGGGGTTTGCCTCCTCAGTGGGGATGCGCTTTGTCGATGGCCAGAGCATTTACGTGCTCTCAGAGCCGGACGGCTCGCGGTTTTGGTTTCCCAACAATGATCATCCGCGTGATAAGGCGATCTACCGCTTTGAAATTACGGTTCCTGCGGGCTTAACGGCTGTTGCCAATGGTCTGCTCATCGACCAAATTGACGACGCAACCAGCAGCACTTTTATTTGGGAGCATGATTTTCCCATGGCTTCCTATTTGGCTACGGTGGTGGTAGGGGTGTTTGAACGACTGGAGGACGTATCGCCCGAAGGCGTGCTGCTGCGGCATTACGTGACTGAAGAAGCGATGGTCGAATTTGAAACGGCCGTTGTGGATGTGGGTGAGGCGATCGATTGGATGAGTACCCGGTTTGGCCCTTATCCGTTTGAGGCGTTCGGCTTTGTCACGGCCGATGTAACCAGTGTCTCATTAGAGACCCAAACGATGGTGCTGTTGGCCAAAAACATGATCGGGCAGCGCACCATTATGCACGAACTGGCTCACATGTGGTTTGGCAACTGGGTTAGTCTGGATTCCTGGCAGCAGATGTGGCGCAACGAAGGATTTGCCACCTATGTTCAGCTGATGTGGGAAACCCAGGACGATGCCGAGAATTTAGATCTGATCATCGAGTCGTTCAAATCGGCTGTTGCCGACAATGGCGAACTATTTCCCCTGGGCAATCCACCCCCGGCCGATCTTTTTAGCTTTAATACATATTTTGGGGGCGCAATCTTTGTGCATGAGCTGCGGCAGGAGATAGGCGATGAGGCATTCTTCAGCGGGCTGCAAACTTACTTTGCCACCTACGGCGGTGGCACGGCAAGTGATGCCCAGTTTATCGCAGTCATGGAAGAGGCGGCTGGGCAATCACTGACGCTGTTTTTTGCTGAGTGGTTGCAATAAGGTTTAGGAGATGGCGAATTCTTCTCCGGTAACCTGATACAGGTTAACTCGCAGCGATTGGCGTGCCCGCTTGGCCCGCATTTTGGCCGCGCTTAAATTGATGGAAAGTATTTCTACGATTTCTGAATACGGCCGTTCTTCTACGTCGCGCAGTGTCAAGATATCATGTTCGTCCGGGCGCAGTCGGGAAAAAGCCATCGCCAGCTGGTCGCGCAAATTGGCTTTTTGCCATTCACTCTCTGTTGTTGTCGTAGAGGGTAAATATTCGGCCATCGTTTGCACATCTGTTTCTGCCAACTGTGGGCGACGCTTTAAGCGGCGGATTTCATTTTGGCATGTATTAATCGCAATCCGATAAATCCAGGTTTTTAGCGTAGATCTCCCTTCAAAGTTATGCAAGCTACGATAAACCCGAATGAAGATTTCTTGAGTCAGGTCCTCGGCATCATCGGCATTGCGCATGAAGCTGTAGCAAACTCGCCAAACCATATTTTGATAGCGACGGAATAATTCCTGAAACGGCCGATCGTCCTTATTTCCCTGCTCAACGCAAAGTGCCACAAGTTCATCATCTTGAATCTCTGTAATTGAAACTGAAATGGTATTCATCTTTAGAGCCCCTCTTCCAATACATCTTCCACTGACTTGTTGAAGATTGAAAAATCATTTGAATAGTTAAATTCTTACGGTAAATCTCTCAGTGGTTCTAGCTTAATGAAGGAAACTCAATACAGACTAAACAGGTTCTAAAAAACCTCTAAACAAATGTGTCGATTTTGTCTTTTTACTGTCGTTGCCAGGAAATTTGAAGGTTTGAGGCATTTAGAGGGGGTCAGGGTGGGGTGTGTCTGGCACCTTAAACTTAAAAAGGTAGCCCAGGCCACGAATGGTGTGGAGGTATTCTGGATATTTGGGGTTCTTTTCTAACTTGCGGCGTAGACGTGAAATAGTGACATGCACATTGGCTACGTTGGGCTGCGCCTGAGCGGGCCAAAGGAAATTAAGGATCTGCCGGGAGGTGACCACCCGTCCAGCATGCGAGATGAGGTAGGCGAGCAATCTGAGTTCCTTGGCGGTCAGATTAACAACTTGTGACTGAACACGAACAATCCGTTCGGGGATATTGATATACAAATAGGGGTCGCTAAATATTGCCTGAGTGCGGATAGCAGCAGCTTGGCGCACTTTGCGCAGTGCGGCCTTGGCGCGGGCTAACAAAACGCGGGTATTGAACGGTTTTGTGATGAAATCAGTGGCCCCTGCATCCAGTGAACGAAGCTCTAGATGTTGGTCATGAACGGCCGTTAAAACAATAATGGGCACGTCCGACAGTTGGCGAATTTGACGACAGACTTCCCCACCATCCAAACCGAGCAGCACATAGTCCAGGATGACGAGGTCTGGATGATAGCTATATAAATGCGCTAAACCCTCTTCCCCATTCTTTGCAGTGATGACCTTAGCACCCACTCGCGAAAACAGCTCTTCAACTATCTCGTGGGTATGCAGATCCCCGTCAATGATTAATACCTTCTTGCCCTTCAAAATAAACTCCCAAAACATAAACTCCCAAACTCTCAATTATTTGCGGCAGCGCAGCGGCGTTTAATAAAACCGACGAGATTTAAGACGGCCACAATCTTACTGAACGCTTTACCTAAAGAGATTTGGAAGCATCATCTTTACAGGCATCTTACAACGTGAGCCTAAATGGGTCGCTAAAGAGTTCTAAAAATGTGCTAAATACACGAAGCTTGGGTTTAAGGCGTTTTATTGAAGCGATACCCGACGCCATATTCGGTAAGGAGATATTGCGGGTCCTGAGAATCAGGCTCGATTTTTTGGCGGATTCTTGAAACATAGACGTGCACATACTGAACGCTGTCTTGGTAATCCCAGCCCCATACAGTTTCTAAAATTTGTTGGAACGTGAGAACCAGCCCCACATTTTGCACCAGATACGCCAGCAAACGGTATTCTGTTTTGGTCAATTTAATGGGTTCACCATTAATTGTAATGCGGTGGGCGTCCAGGTCTATAGCAAGGTAGCCATCATCAAAGTCAACCCGCTTTTCCTTCTGACTCGATGATTCTGGGCTAGGTTTGCGCAAGGCTGTGCGTACCCGGGCGGCGAGCACTTTGGGGCTGAAAGGCTTGGTGACATAATCAACCGCACCATAATCCAAACCTCGGACAACATCATCCTCCTGACTCATTGAAGTCAACATAATGATTGGCACTTCGGAAAGCTGCCGAATCTGACGGCAAATTTCCCAGCCCGTTATGTGTGGCATCATAACATCCAGTAACACAAGGTCTGGCTGGCTGTTATAAAACTTACGCAGGCCATCCGGCCCATCTTCTGCCGAAATAACTTGAGCTCCTTCGCGAGTCATCGTCTCCGTGACGAGATCATGGATGTAAATGTCGTCGTCAATGATGAGAATTTTTTTTCCACGAATCATATTATTTCTCAATCAGCCACATGTTCAGGTAAGTGAATCGTGAATTTGGTCCCTTTGTTTTGCTGGCTTTCCACCTGAATCTCCCCTTTGTGGGCGTCAATCATTGTCTTAACAATAAACAGACCCAAGCCTGATCCAGACACTTTGCTATTTTCTGCGTCTTCCGTGCGATAGTAAAGCGTAAACAAGTGCTTCAGGATCGTTTCTGGCACACCCGGGCCGTCATCTTCAATTTCAATAATGATGGTATTGTCTTGTTTTCGGGTTCGTAGATAAATATTGCCATCGTTGAAGATATATTTGATGGCATTTCCTATTATGTTGTAAAAAACGCGCAGAATTTTTTCTGATTCGGCCAAGATGATGACTGGTTCTGCTGCGAGGTCGTTATGGACGGTGATGTTTCGCCGCTCCAAATCAAATTTGAGGGCGGTAGTAACTTCGTTGATGAGCTGGTTGACATCATGTGGGGCAAAATCAATGGTTAATTTTCCGCGTTCGATGATGTCTAGATCGACAATATCGTCGATGAGCCGATTGAGCCGGCCCGATTGTTGATGAATGATATCGATATAATTGCGGCCTTTTTCAGATTCTGGCTTAATAATGCCGTACAGCAGCATTTCTGAATAGCCATGAATGGCGCTTAGCGGCGTACGCAGATCGTGCGCAGCCATGGAGAGGAATAACGATTTCATTCGGTCAAGCTTGATGAGTGCCTGGTTGCTAGCAGCCAATCTTTGCTGCACAAGCCGAAGCTCATTGCGATCCTGAACGAGTTCATGGTGTAAACGGCCGTATGCCGTTGAATCTTCCACCAGCAGCAGCAACCCATTGCTTTTTGGCTCTTCATCCAGAGAGTATACTGAAAAGGTGAGGTAGTTCATTGTGCCATCGGGCTGCTCCCGATTGACGTGCTCCAGGCGAAATACATTGGTTTTGCCAGCCAAAATATCCTGCAGCGCATCGCTGGTCCCTACAAACTCCCACAGGACATCAGTAAGTTCCTGATTGAGTATTTCTTCATCTGTTTGCGTCTGTACCAGCGCCATGTCCACAAAATTGGAGGATACCTGAAGAATTGTCAGGTCTGGAGCCAATTGAGCATAGGCCATGAGATGGTTGGCATTGTAAGTTTTGGCAGCACAGGCGGCCAAAATCATGGGGTCCACTTTGATATTTGATGGCATTTTATGTCTCAATCAGATCTGCCAGACAGTGAAACGCGGTTTCGACGTTACTGCCGGTTAAAGCGCTGGTGAGCAGGTGGCGTGTACCAAATTCGTGGCTCACTTGCGCCATTGTTTCATCGCTAATTTCTCGTTCTTCAATGAGGTCTGCCTTGTTGCCTATAAAAATAAGGACGGCCGCTTCATTGATAGCTCTTAGCTGTTTGGCATAATAAGTCAGGGCATCGACGGTTTTTTCTCGGCTTAGATCACAAACAATCAAGGCCCCGGAGGCCCCGCGCAAATAGCTTGAGCCTGCCTTACTAAAATCGTTGCCACCCGCCAAATCCCAGATAAGCAGATTCAGGAGATGATCCTCGCGCGTCAGGGCCTTTCTGGAGATTTTAACGCCGATGGTGCTCAGATATCTGTCGTCGAAACGGCCCTCCACA
>CBDUOF010000267.1:0-7940 GCA_965368765.1 uncultured Anaerolineae bacterium
ATCTTTTTTTCCCCGGGCCCGATTTATGAACCTGCCCCAGAACCTGATGAAGGCGCCTGGAATGTAGCGGTAGATGCCCTTAAAACGACTGGCTTTCGGCCGGGTGATGTTGTGCTAAACAGCTTCAGTTATCATCTGGTGCCCGCAGGTTACCTATTTGATAACGCGCTGGTGCAGCTGGGCTGCACGGTGGTGCCCGGCGGCACAGGCAGCGCTGATCTACAGTTAAAAATGATGCAAGATCTACAGGTAACCGGATACAGCGGCACGCCCAGCTTCTTAATGAGCCTGATTCAAAAAGCGGAGGCCAGTGGACTCGACTTTAAGCATGATCTGCAGCTAAAGACAGCCATTTTCTCGGCGGAGCCACTGCCACCCGCGCTGCACCAACGCTTTGTGGAGGATTATGGGCTGGCTGTGGGCAACGCCTATGCCACGGCCGATTTTGGCCTGCTGGCTTTGAACACGGGCGCGGGCATGGCGATGACCATCTTGTCGGAGCCGATTGTGGAAGTGGTTGACCCCGACACAGGGCAGCCGGTTGGCGCCGGGGAAACAGGTGAGGTGGTTGCCACCAACTTTAGCCGTGCCTATCCGCTCATTCGTATTGGCACGGGTGACATGGCCATGAATATGGATCCCAACCCTGGCCACAGCCAGCAATCGGAGCGCAGCTTGATTTTGGTGGGGCGTTCCGGCGAGGCGGCCAAGGTGCGGGGCATGTTTGTCCATCCCAACCAGCTGCGCTTTGCTACCGGGCAGATTCCTGGTGTGCAAAAGGTGCAGGGCGTGGTTTCACGACCTGAGCACAAGGATTATCTTGTGGTTCGGGTGGAGGCTGAAGGGGTGGATGAATCGGCCGTTTCTGACCAAATTAAAACGGCCGTTCAGGGACTGTGTCGTGTTCGGGTCGATGCTGTCGAGTTTGTAGCCCCCGGCAGCCTGGGCACCGATGCCCCCGGTATGGTGGATGCGCGCAAATGGCAGACATGATGGGTAGATTTCCGGCGACGGCCGTTTCCTGGAAGAACAAACCGATGCCCGACGCGCGTAAAGAACTGCCGCTGAACGGCCGTTACACGCGCGAAGAGTTCGTGACGATCAGTCAGGGTTTTGTGCCCGAATCCGCCACCGACAAATGGTTTCTCTATTTGGAGAATGAGTGGCTTTACTGCCACCGCAGCGCCAGCGGCAGCTGTATTTTCCAACTAAAGATTGTGCCAGAGGAAGAGGATTACGCTGCACCGTTGATGTGGGTTAACCAAGACCCCAGCCAATATCGTTCGCTGAACGATGAATATGATGTTGCGCTACTTGCCTACCTCATCGATACCATTTTGTTGGGCCGATTTGCTCCGTTTCCTCAGGCCAAACAGTTTTCTCAGGAGGACCAGCAGCGACATCAGCAGCATGTCATGGGGCAGGATAAGCAAGGTGGTGGGCTGAGTTTGCGAGTGGTCAACGGCAATCGGTAACCTGTCGTTTAGAATTTAGGTGACTTGCGCCTAAAAAATATGGTGCAAATACAGATATGAAACACGAGGCCAACCCCATCGTTTTGCTCACTGCCGAAATCTGGCACATTGTCGAGCACAGCCGCGAAGCCTATGTTGCTTTTTGTGGCCAAAAGATTGTCGATCGCCGGGCGCATTCCCGCTTAAACACCATTGGTCAGGAAAACCTATGCCCGTCCTGCCTGGCCCTTTTCTCATCCCATAAACAAAACGCTATTTAGCAGGCATTTGGAAGAGTTGGAGGCCCAGGTTTTAGAACGCCCTAACCTGAAGTCGCGCGAACCTGATCCGTCAGGAGCATTTGAGGCAATTCAGCCGGCACGTAGCTGGGGTCCCGCCAGCGGGTGAGCTTGATAAGCTGATGCGCCGCCCACCAGCCAGCTCGAAAGAGGCGGGGATATTTAAGGATGTAGGCAAAGCGGGCAATGCGGGTTCGAATGCGCAGCTGCACAAACAACGGATGCTGCCGTAACTGATCTTTGTAGGAATCGAAGCTGAAATCTTGTCGCGAAAAAGCGTCTTCCAGGGCGGTGGCGGCGACTTCGCCGTAGCCCAGGGCAAATGAGATACCTTCGCCGAAAAGCGGGTCGGTTCCGGCGGCGTCACCTACCAAGATGACGCGGGGAATAGCAAAACGGCCGTCTGACCCCCACCAGCGAATGGGATGCCCTTTTAAATTGTAGTCACTTAAGTTTCGGTCGCGTGCGGCCATCGCGTCGCGCAAAGTTTGTTTGAGGTCAGCTTTCGGTCGTTCTGGGCGAGCGCGGCTGTCAAAGACGCCCCGATTCATGACCGGCTTGCCTTCAACATAGCTGGGGAAATCCCAATAGTAACCTTGCAGTTGGTGATCCGTCATCGGCGTAAAGTCGAACACCGCCACACCGTCGCGGAATTCCGGTTGGGCGTGGGCATTTTCGGGCGTTAGCACTTCGATTAGGCGAGCGACCCGAGAATTATCCTCCCACTTGAGCCGTCGGCGCACAAAGCTGCGCGAGCCGTCGGCGGCGACCACGGTTTTGGCGTGAAAGGTGGTTTTCTCGGTGGTGACTTCTACATAATCGTCATGGGGAATAACGTCCGTGACGGCTTCCCCCTGCCGCACGGTGACGCCAAGAGATTCGGCCGTTTTCACCAGCCAGTGATCAAATTCATCTCGTCGAATGATGCGGAAAACCGGATTACCAAAGAAAGAGTAGCTTTTGTCCTGGTACAGCAGGCGAACCTCGCGCACTTCAAAGCTTTTTGGTTCAAAGGGCAGACCCAGCCGCGCCAAAATATTTTGGCCGATGTGCGTCACGCCCCCACCGCACAGCTTTTCCCGGGGGTGTACCGCCTTGTCCACGACGACGATGCGCTCCGCCCAGGCTGGATTATTCTTTACCAAATGCAGCGCGGTTGATGTTCCTGAAGGCCCCGACCCCACAATCAAAATATCAACATGTTGAATCTCCGCCATTTCTCCTGCCGCCTCCGTTCCGTTATCGGTTTCTAGCAAGGGGTAGTCGGGCTATTCTATGTGCCCAACACCCCTTCGTGGTTCACCGATTACCGTGTAATGAGCGGCAACATTATAGCATGGGACAGTAGAATTGCCTGCTGTGTGCCAAGCGGATCGGCCGGGGTAGAGAGCGGCTGGAAGTTGCCCGCAATATCGGTAGCACGTAAGCGGAATTCGTATGGTTGGGTAGGGTCAGGCGCGTTGAAAAGGGATGAGGTTGCTGGAATGTTTGCCTGTATGTTTAGCCAGGTAGTGCTCCCTACGGTGCGGTAGTCGAGAGTGTAGCTGGCGACGCCAGAAAGCGCATCTGAACCGGTCCAGGTTAAATAATATTGCCCTGAAGAGAGAGGCATTTTGTAAACGGCCGTCAAGCTCGACGTTGGGGGCACCTTATCAATTGAGAATGGCGTTATGGGCGTAGAAACCGTATTTAGCGACCCATCCTGATGGCCAAACAATCCAGTGATCCGCCAAAAAAGTTGGTCTAGGTCTCCGGAATAGGTAAAGGGGTAGCTGTAAACGGCCGTATCCCAACTTTCCATCACAATCTTATTGGACAATGCCGAATCTGTGCCAATTTCAAGCGTGATAGCTTCTGTGGTATTGAGGCTCGTAATTGCCCATTTTAAATCAATTGGCGTATCATTTGTCCAGCCATTTGGCGGCGGTTTTAAAATCTCAATCGAATCGTCAGGGTCAGGCAGCTGCACCAGGCGTAGGCCATCGAACCAGACACCCTGCCCATCATCTGTGCTAACTAAATCATCCAGATAAACATATTCATCCCCAGCCGAACCCAACACAAAGTTACCCAAATGGTTCCATTGACCGACCCCCTGTTCGTGGCTGAGAATCACTTCGCTCGTGCCATTGTAGTGAGACACCTCGTAAGTGGCACCTTCTGTTTCACCTGTGCCAGTAAAGCAGTAGGGGGCGTACATTTCCAGACGATAGTAGCCAAAGGTGGTTACGTTCGGGCGCCAGATGCCCCAATTGTCACTGCTGGCGGGGTTCGTGGTGGAAAATGTGTAATAAGAGTGGCCATTATGGCCGCATTCATTGGAACCTTCCAGCCAGCTGGTGCTGCTGCGTGTGAATTGACCGCTTAATTCATCGACATAGCTGTAGGGATCAACCAGACCGATATTGTTGGCTACCTGATCTCGCAGCCAGGGCAGCAGCACATGTGCCTGGTCGCCGGGGCACTCTGTGGTGCCGTATGCGTCTCGGTGGCCCATCAAATTCGGCCGTCCGCCTGTTACATTTGGCAAGGTGGGGTCTGAGTTATAAACATTAATGTCGCGCTGGTCCGCTTTCCAGGAGAGCAATTCGACCAGGGAGGCCTTCATAGGTTCGGGTGGGGCAATGCCGGGGTTGTTGGGATAATCTGCCGCAGTAAAGGTGCCAATGAGTGACACGCCCATGCTGCCCGTGTTGGCCCCTGAAGCGTGCGTGCCTACCACGTCCAGATTGAGGTAATCTTCGTTCATGTGCCCTTCGTAAATCACGCCGGTCTGGTCGATGAGATAGTTGTAGCCAATGTCGCCCCAACCACGGCAGCTGGTGCAGGCGGACGTAGCTGGATAGGTGTGAAAAGACCAGATGGCGCGGACCGTGGCGGCCCAATCACTGCTGCTGTTGCTGGAAACGGTGTGATGCACAATCAGATGGCTGGCATCGTCGTATTCCAGGCCGTCGGTATAGTCGCAATCCACCGAGGTGCACCAAACCTCGCGGCTAATGACGGTTGGGCGTGGATAACTGCCGCCGCTCGGCTTATTGCCATTGGCGGCATCCAGTGCTTGCTGTTGAGCCAGCAGTTCTTCGGTCGTGGGGCCGGCGGTGGTGTCGATGATAGCGAAGCTGATTTGGCTAAGCTGGGGGGAAGTGGCCGACGCAAATCGGCCGAAACTCACGCTAAACTGAATCGTATCGTGGGTTCCGTCGGCTTGAGGCACGGTGATCATATCGCCTAGCGCTTCGTGATCTCCAGGCTCCACTAAATCAGGCTGACTTTCCATGTGGAACCATTCAGACCAGGCTGCCTCTCCCTTTCGGGTACGTACCTGAATTTCCAGGCTTGTATCGGCGGGAATCTCTGCTTCCCAACTGGTGACGAGGGCGTTAAAGGCGATGGGCGTCGTGATTGGGTTGGACGTGTAAACGGCCGTCACCGCCCCATCTGCTAACGAAAGACCCGTGGGGGAAACGGCCGTGTTCTCTCCGCTGCCCTGGGCAAACGCTTCGCCTTGCCAGGTAAGGCTTTCCATGATTGGTGCTGCGGCCGTTGTATTTGCTTTGGGCCAGCCGATGGCCAGCAACAGGGTGAATAAGGCAAGATAAGAAATCGTTTTTAGGTTATTATTCATTATTCGCTCCCGCAAGGAATGGGATTGCAACTTACCCCCGAATAGGGGCATCTTAACAACGGCCCTGGAAATTGGCGGTATAAAAAGGGTGAATTTTAGATTAGCGGTAGGTGAATGTAGGGGGATCCAATTAAGGAAGCCAAATTGAAAAGGATTGTGTTAAACCTCACCGCCCCTTTTTTATGTCAACCCTTACGCTTTTCGTTCTGTTTGCCCATTTGGGGCCTAAGGTAGCCGCAAATGTTGAGCTGGAATCGGCCGTTTCCGCCATCATCTTCACCCGCACCGACAGGAAACAAGTTGCAGTTGCAACCACCACGATTTTCATTGCAGAAGTAGCCAAATAGTTCTTGCCATTGACGATAAAATAAAATACGGTCCTCTTCGTAAAGTGGTCTGTCAAAGAGCAACCATTGAGTCAGTCAGCATCATATCGGGAGAACAATTGATGGAGCAAAAACCTGATAACGAAATCATTATGCAAAAATACAAAGCGGCCGTTCGGAATATGCGATGGCGCCCCGTGGCCTTTGCCTACATCTTTGGCTCATTGTTTATTCTCTATCCGGCAACCAAAATTTCACCTGCTTCTTCCCCAACCATCCTCCTGCTGGGAAGTATATCGATCGTTTTGGGCTTGCTACTCATGTTTTTGAGTATCCTGCGAGCGTTGCAAATACGCCGTTGGCCCGTTCTGCTGATCCACGCCACAGTATTGGAAAAGCATCAGGTTTCTGGCTTTGGTGCCCGTTATTACCTGCGCCTTCAGCCGCACCACACAGAGCTGTTTGAGGGAAAAGGGTTGTCCCCATTTTACCAATCCCTCGAACCAGAGTTGGACTACATGGTTGCCAACGTAAACCCGTCGGTCTTCGTTCAATCGAAGGAAGGCGAAACTGCAAAATTTATTTGTGTGCCCAAAGCTAAACAAATTCTCGAGCGCGTCTGAGTAAATTAGGAATACCGTCTCTTGTGCTAACTCCTCAACATCCGTATGATTACCCTCATGCGTGACTCCAGGCTCAAATGGGGCCTCATTTTTCTCTTTGTTTTGTGGCTATTTTACGGACTCAGTGCCTACTACGTGGTGCAAAAACCGTTTAGTGTGCCGCAGCTTTTGTTGCTGCTTGACGATCCAGCGGCATGGCTATCGCTTGATTTTGCCTGGTCATCTATATTTCGTTCGCTGCTGGATGTGGGCACGGCCGTCTGGATCAATCTCGTCGCCTGGGGCATTGGCACAGCCCTGTTAAACCTGTTGCCGATAAAGATGAATCGGCTGGAAACGGCCGTTCTCGGCGCAGGTCTCGGTTTTGGGGCACTGGGGCTGTGGGTATTCTTCATCGGTCTCATTGGCGCATTTACGCCTGTTGCCTTCTGGGGCACCATGGCCGCCGCGACCGGGCTTACGCTCTGGAGAACTTTCAACGCAACAGCGCCAACGCGCAGAGAAAACAAAAAGGAAAATCTGCGTCAATCTGTGAGATCTGCGGATTTTTCATTCCCCTCGCGGGGTATCACGCTCTATCTACTTCTTGTCCTCGGCCTCGCCCTCATCATCGCCCTGCTCCCCCCCACCGATTGGGACGGCTTGTTCTACCATCTCAAAGGCCCCAAGCTCTACCTGGCAGCGGGGCGCATCGTCGGCGGCATCGACATCCCCCACCTCAGCTTCCCCGCCCTGTTCGAGATGCTCTTCACTCTGGCAATGGGCCTGCGCGGTGACGTGGCCGCAAAACTATTGCACTTCAGCTTCATCCCCTGGCTGATGGCCCTGGTTTATTTATTGGCGCGGGATTGGTTTAAGGTGAAAAATGGCTGGACGGCCGTTCTCATCCTCATCTCCATGCCCATGGTGCTCAATCTGGGCGCCCAAGCCTACAACGACCTCCCGCTAGCCTTCTACCAGGTCGCTGCGCTCATTGCCCTACTGCGCTGGCGGCAAAACGAGCAAACCGGCTGGCTCATTCTAAGCGGCGTTTTCGCCGGGCTTGCGATGGGCCTAAAATACACCAGCTTCGTCACGCCGCTGCTGCTGGCAGGCTTCGTCGTGTGGCACTTTTGGCAAAAAGATTCTCGTGCTGTGGCCGGTGTCCCTACCGTGCCACCATCTGGCACCGCAAAGAAATCAGCCGCAGCCAACACCACCGGTAGATTGGCAAAAGCAATACGGCCGTTACTCACCCTAACCGCAGCGACTACCCTGGTCGCCCTTCCCTGGTATATCAAAAATTGGGCCTTCACCGGCAACCCCGTCTATCCGTTCGTCTTTGGCGGCCAATTTTGGGACGCGTTTCGCGCCGCCGCCTACGCGGGCACAGGCACGGGCCTTGGCTTTAATCCAGTCGCCTTGTTGCGCTTGCCCCATGACCTCATTTTGGGCCTCAACGATGCCAGCCAGGACGGCCAGCCAGGGCCGCTGTTTCTCATCTTTTTGCCAGCGGTGCTGGTGTATGGGTTTAGTCAATGGAAAAGTGAGGGGGGAGTGGAACGGCCGTTCAACCTCCTGCTCATTTTTGTCTTAGCCCAATACATTTTCTGGGTCTTTGGCGTCATCTT
>CBDUOF010000268.1:0-7936 GCA_965368765.1 uncultured Anaerolineae bacterium
CGCGAAGGCAAAACGGCCGAACAAGCAGCAGCCGAAACGGCCGCATTGTGGCGCAACGGTTTAGCCAGTTGGGACATCACCCCAGAGCGGATCCAAAAGCTGAAAGATGGCCCTCAATTTGCCATCTACACCCCCGGCTCCGATGCTGGACTGCCTGTCAGTATTTTGGCTTCGCTCAAAGCGCCAGACATCCTCTGGAACGACAATCGCGAACTGCTGCGCGAAAAGATCTCCGGCACAGTTACTGCTCTGTTGGGGCTGGTCGGCCTGCGCGACATCGACCCGGTGCGCGCCAAAGAGCATATTTTGCTGGCCAACATCTTTGAACACGCCTGGAGCCAGGGGCAAGATTTAGACCTGGCCAGCCTGATTATGCAGACACAGGCGCCGCCGTTCACCAAATTAGGCGTCTTTGATGTCAACACCTTCTTCCCGGAAAAAGAGCGCTTTGATCTGGCCATGATGCTGAACAATATTTTGGCTTCCCCCGCCTTTCAATCGTGGATTGAGGGAGAGCCGCTGGACGTGGCCAGCTTGCTGTACCAGCCAGACGGCCGTCCTCGCCACACCATCTTCTACATCGCCCATTTGTCTGAAGCCGAGCGGATGTTTTTTGTGACGCTGCTCTATTCCGGCGTGGAGTCGTGGATGCGCTCGCAAAAGGGCAGCACCACGCTGCGCGCCCTGGTTTATTTTGATGAGATTTTTGGCTACCTGCCCCCCACCGCAAATCCGCCTTCCAAAGAGCCCATGCTGCGCATGCTGAAGCAAGCGCGTGCCTTTGGTGTGGGCATGGTGCTGGCGACGCAAAACCCCGTGGATGTCGATTACAAGGCGCTCTCCAATGCGGGAACATGGTTCATTGGCAAGCTGGGCACGGAGCAGGACAAGGCGCGGCTGTTGGATGGCCTGACCACAGCAGCCAGCGGCGGCTTTGACCGGCGCGTCTATGATGATTTGATCTCCGCGCTAGGCAAACGCGTCTTCTTGCTGCGCAACGTGCATGAGAAGCAGCCCGCCGTTTTCCAAACCCGCTGGGCCATGAACTATTTGGCTGGCCCGGTCACGCGGGATCAGATTCCGGCGTTGAATGCGCTGGCAGGCGTTGGCACGCGGTTATCGGTAGACGGTAGTCAAGCAGCGGTGAACAGCGAGCCGTTGGCGGCGACCACGCCTGCTATCCATGATACAAAACCATCGATGTCGCTGCGTGAGGCTGCCCCTGAAACTTCTTTGCCCGGCGAGGCAGCCAAGCCGGGTGTGCCGGGACGGACGGAAGAGTTTTTCTTGCCGCAAAATTTAACGGTGAGCGAAGCGGCGAAGCGAGACGGCCGTTCCTTGCCCCCATCTGCCAAATCGGCGGGCATCTTATACCAGCCCGTTTTAATGGCACAGGCCAACATCAGTTTTAGCAACCGTCGCTACAATTTGGATCATGACGTATGGCAAACGGCCGTTGTCCCGGAACCCGATCGGCGCGGCGTGGTGCGTTGGCAAGATTATGAATCAGAGCCCATCGACCCCCGTACCCTCGATCGCACCCCGGTACCGGACGCTCGCTTCCACATGCTGGAAACCCCGCTGGACGATGCCAAAGCGTTAAGCACGCTTAAAAAAGATTTTGCCGACTGGATTTATCGCGGCCTGGAAGTTAAGGTAAAAGCCAACGACACGCTCAAAATCTATGGCGGCCCCAACGTGCCGGAGCGAGAATTTGCCAAATTATGCGTCGCTGCCGCCAAAGCAAAGTCGGACGCTGAAAGCGAGAAAGTAGCGGCCCAGTACGAGCGAAAAATTGATGCTTTGGAAGAAAAGTTAAAGCGTGAAGAGCGGGAACTGGCAGACGACGAAGCCGAATATTCACAGCGCAAGCAGGAAGAGGCTGTGACCCATGCTGAAACCTTGTTTAGCCTGTTTAGCAAGCGGCGACGCAGCGTCTCCTCCTCTATGACCAAGCGACGTATGACGGCCAAAGCCAAAGCCGATATCGAAGAATCCAAAGACCAGATAGAGGATTATCAAAAGGACATCGCTGAGCTGGAAGCGGAAGCGGAGGAAGCGTTGGCCGAAATACAGGCAAAATGGGAAGCCATCGCCGAGGAAACCAGCACCATTCCGGTAACGCCGACCAAGAGTGGCATTAATGTTGCACTGTTCGGTGTGGCCTGGCTGCCCCATCACATCATTCAGGCAGATGACGATTTTATTTTGCTGGCTGGCTTTGCTCAAGATTGAAATACGCGCCCCCAGGCGTGGCTTCTTTCGCACAAAAATTACGCGCTAAGAGAGCGGAGCTTCCGGTTGGATTAGAATTTATGCAATCGTTGAACGAGAAAGCAATCAGTGCAGAAGCAGTATGGCAGGAAGTTGAAAGCCATCTGGAGAAGGAAAAGCAGCGGATTTTTGACGAGATTCTGAACTATCCGCCGCCGATTCCGGCTTGTGATGTTCAGTTCAATTTTCTACTTGAGGAACGCTCGAAGATTACGCAGGAATTAAGGCGAGTACATGAGATTCTTGAGGAAGGCACAGGCGAGCCTGACCGCATTAGCTTGCTCCGTGAGTTTGTTACATCCTGTAAATATTTTGATGAGGCTCTGACAGCAGCGCTCTTATCAGATTTAGAAAAAGTGGTGGGCTAGATGCAAACATCAAATGAAGTTGCTTCTGAAATTGTGCGGGGTCGTCTGCGGCGCTGGTTTGAGCCGATTTTGGACGATGTGCGCTGGCGCAGCAATTTGGTAGATGTTCAGGCGGAGCAGCTGTTGGCCTGGGGCATGGCACAGGTGAAGCAAACGGCCGTTCATACCCAACACCTGCCCGATGAGGATGCTGATCCCCTGTTAGAGAAAGACAGTACGGCCGTACAGCTCATAATGGCCGGGGTAAACGACCTTATTGGCACCATCGGCCAGCCACCCGAATTCGACCTGGTGGATGACATCATGACCCGCCTGCTGAAAAATCTGCGCTGGCTCACCAACCAGCCGCTGCGCCCCGACAATTTGCGCCGCGTCAGCCAGTTCAACCAGGCGCGCAAGGCTGAGGACCGCGACGCCGCTTTCCAACACCTGCTGTCACTCATCCAAACAGATGCCGCCTGAGAGCAACCCAGATTCCCACATGACAGAATCTACGCCAACCCATTGCCCCGAGTGTGGTGGGCTATTCACAGCGGAAGAAACTTGCGCCGACCACTACCACGCTTGCCTGGCTTTGGAATACACAGATCCAGCATACTACGGGCCGGTACATCACCTAACTGTACTGGCTTACATGTTGCAGCATCCTAGCCGCCTCTCTGCCGACGGTTGGCAAGCTATGCACAACCTGCTGGCGCGCTTTCTTAGCGAAGATATTTCCCCGGTCAGAATGCGGCAACAGCTTCAGAATCAGGTAAAAAATAAGTCATTTAGCCTGGTCAAAGGGGAGTCTGCCGCCCAGCCAACCTGGACTTGGAACAAAACGGTTATGGACGTACGGTTGGCAGACGCCGACACTTATTGTGCCGATGTGCGTGCCTGGGCCGAGGCGGTTCAAAACAACATACAACAAAACTTGCAGCAAAAGGGAGTTTCATGAATAAAAAAACAGGCGGTGCACTATTGGTGCTGGTCGTCGCTATTTTGTCGGTGATTTTTGGGCAGGATTTGCTCAAGCAGTTTGGTTTGGATGAAGGGGAGCCGCTGCTCAATCCCGTAACGGATACGGCCGCTCCCGCCGACTGGTATGAAATTTACTTCACCAACCCTACCTGCCCGCCAGAGGCAGAGCGCGTGGGCGGACTGGATGAAGATATTGCCAGCGATATGTTGGAAGCGGATGTGCGGGTCGATGTGGCTGCCTACGATCTGGATGCGGAGCCGATGGTTCAGGCACTCATCGACCTGGAGGCACGCGGCGTGGAAGTGCGGGTGGTGACGGACACAGAAAACGCATCGCTGAGCAGCATCAACCGGCTGCGGCGTAACGGCATCAGCGTGGTGGAGGATAAGCGGACGGCGTTGATGCATGACAAGTTTGTGGTGATAGACGGCCGTATCCTGTGGGTTGGCTCCATGAACTTCACGACAAACGGCGTTTACTGCAACAACAATAATATCGTGCGGATCATTTCGCCCCGGCTGGCGGCCAACTACACCGCCGAAATGGACGAAATGTATAATGACGGTCTCTTTGGCCCCGATTCGCCGCAAAACACGCCAAATGAAACGCTCTCCATCGGGGGCATCCAGGTAGAAAACTATTTTGGACCCGAAAAAGAAATTAGTCTGATCATCTCCCGTCGTGTGGCTCGCGCCGACAGCGAGATCTTGTTTATGGCTTTTTCTTTTACCGACGAGCAAATTGGTGAGTCGCTGCTGGGGCGAGCCGATGCGGGGGTTGTGGTGCGGGGTGTTTTTGAGCGAGTCGGCTCCGATACGCCATTCAGCTATTTCGGACCGCTAGAGCAAGCTCGTTTGGCCAATGTCGCGGTCCTGAAGGATGGCAATCCGCAAATTATGCATCACAAAGTGTTTATCATTGACCGCACAACCGTCATTTTTGGCTCGTTCAACTTTAGCGACAATGCCAATCGCCGCAACGATGAAAACATTGTCATTGTTCACGATCCCGAGTTTGCCAGCTACTTCCTGGAAGAGTTTGAAACGGTTTGGGCAGAGGCGCAGGTTGGGCAATAAAGCCATTCTTGTATCTTGAGCAACACGCTTTGTGAGCTATCTCACAGTTTAGGCAAACGGCCGTGTTACACTGCCACAGATTAGAACATGGTAATGACCGATCAAAATCAGCTGGCAAAGCAGACGAGTCAGCTATAATGAGCCCTGATTTTTAAACGATTCGCTGAGAGAAATTATGCAAGCAATGGTCCCACAACCTATGACAAGCAACGGCCGTATCCGCCGCAACCTGGCCTACTTTTTTGCCGCGCCGCTGGCGGTAGGCCTGCTGCTGTTTGTCGCCCTGGCGGTCCTGCTGGTCAGCTACCAAAGTCGGCACAACGGCCGTATCTTTACCGGCATCAGCGTGATGGGCGTCGATCTTAGCCAGATGGAGATTGCTGAGGCCGAAACCGCCTTGAATCAGAACTTCAGCTACCCCACCAGTGAGCAAATTATCTTTGTTGATCCCGCCACCAGCCAAACGGTTGCCAAAACCCCGGCCGAGCTTGGTCTGACATTTGATGTCGCTCAAACCGTGCAAAGCGCTTATGATCTGGGACGCTCCGGCGGGCCTGTGCAGCAAGCACGCGAGATGTTCGACAGCTGGTATTACGGCCGTTCTCTCAGCCCAGTCCTTTTGTTAGATGAGGGCCAGCTAGACAACAGCCTTGCCCAACTTGCCGCAGAAATTAATATCCCGCCCGTCAGTGCCACCTTCAACTTGAGCGGCAGCGATACCAGCTACGCAGCTGGTCAGCCCGGCCGTTTTGTTGATGTTGCCGACGTGCGCAGCCGACTCATCGCACCGCTTACAAGCTTCCGCCCCGCAGAGGTGGAGCTGTTGGTCCATGAAGTGACCCCTGCCGTCTTTGATGCCGGTGATGCCGCTGGCCAGATTCAACAGATGTTGGGCAGCCCTGTCACCTTTTACCTGGCGCAGCCGCTGGACGATCTTGATTTGGCGCCCATCACGCTGAGCAACAGCGATTTAGCCGCCTGGATGCGGGTCGAAGTGGACCAGTCGGGCGAGGGCAATACCCATACCGTCTTTGTTGATGAAAATGCCTTGCGCCACTGGCTGCGTCAGTTTGAAGATCAGCTTTACCGCGATCCGGTGAACGCCCGTTTTTATTTTGATGACAATACGCGGGAGCTGGTTTTGGTCGCGCCGCATGTAAACGGCCGTGAGCTGGATATAGAGGCCACCATTGCCCAATTCAACGCTCAGGTGAATACGCCCAATCGCTCCATCCCCTTTGTGGTCAAAGATATTGTGCCAATTGCCAACGCCAACGCCACTGCCGCCGATTTGGGCATCACCGAGCTGATCACCGAGACAACCACCTGGTTTTCCGGTTCATCTGATGCGCGCAAGCACAACATTGCCACCGGCGCAGCAAACTTTTACGGTATTGTCGTCGCCCCCTATGAGGAATTTTCATTCAACAAATATATGGGCAGTATCACTGAAGCGGATGGGTTTACCGAAGGTTTGATTATTGTTGGTGGCCAAACAATTGCCGGGATTGGCGGTGGGGTATGCCAGGTAAGCACCACGCTGTATCAAACGGCCTTCTTTGCCGGCTTCCCCATTGTAGAACGCTTACCCCATGGCTACATGCTGGGCTACTATCGGGATGGTGCCGGGCACGGCATGGATGCCACCGTGTTCAACGATGGCAACATCAACATCGACATGAAGTTCATCAATAACACGCCGCACCATTTGCTCATCGAGAACTATTTTAGCGAAGAAAACCAGGCGTTGACCTTTAAGTTTTACAGCACCAGCATGGGGCGCACCGTCGTCAAGGAAGACCCGGTCTTTGCCAACGTCACCGAAGTGCCAGGGCCGGAGCAGGATCGCTGGGACTTTGTAGAAACGGTGGAGCCTGGCACGGTCGAAAAAATTGATTGGGCCACGGAAGGCGCAGATGTTTCGGTACGTCGCCTGGTTTATAATGCAGACGGACAGCTGATCGAAGATCGGACATTTGTGAGCAACTACATTCCCGTGCCCAACGTCTTCCATTACGGCCCTGGTGTAGAGCCATACAGCTACGATCTGGTGCCGCCGGATGACAAATGATCGGTAATTGAGTAATTTGGTAATTAGAGATATAAATTATCTAATTTCGCAATTATGCAATTGCTTTCATGAAAAAATCTCCCAGCTTACATCTACAATTTGTTGTTTTGATCCTTTGCTGTTGGCTGCTGGTGGCCTGTCGGTCGGAAGTGGCCCAGACGCCAACGGCCGTTTCGCCCACTATCTCATCCCCCGCAGCACCCGCCACCCTTGCCCCCACAGATGAGCCAACGGCCGTACCGCCGGTAACCCATACCCCAACCGTCACCCCCATTGCCATCCCTATTTTCACCTTGGAACCCCCGCAAGGGCGTGCCGACCTCATTGTCCAGCTGCAACAGGTGCAAACAGAGGTCATTGGCCTGGTGCAAACCCAGCAGCAATTGCTGGCCCACCCGCGCCTGGATGATCCAGAATGGGCAGGGGATGTGGCGGTGCAGGCGGCGTTTATCCAGGCCAATCGACTGGCGCTGGAGGGTCTGACCTTACCTGCTGCTGGGGAGAATTTGGTGGAACCGCTGGCAACGGCCGTTCGCACCTGTGAAGCAGCCGCTCTGGCTGAAGATATGGCAGGGCTGGATAGTTGCTTAGTTGGGTTGAATGCAGTGGCGTTTGGGAATGGGAATGGGGGAACGGCCGTTGCCAGCCCCAACGTCGTCACGCCCATCCCCCACGTGGGCTGTTCGCAAACCAGCGTTGGCTTTGTGCCGCTCATCGACTTGGGTGCAGATTTGCACATGGGACAGCAAGGTGGCCTTTACCCCAACGGCCAAAACGCGCCACCAGCTACCCATCTTGCCGCCGGGCTGGCCCAATCCCAAGCCATCCAGCCCCTCGCCGCCGGTGGCTCACCCGCCAGCGATGGCAAAATTGGCTTCATCTCCGTGGGCATGTCCAACGCGGCGTTAGAGTTCAACGCATTTTTGCGCCTGGCCAATGACGATCCGGCCAAAAACGACTCATTGGTCATTGTGAATGGGGCGCAGGGGGGCTGGACCTCTAATAAGTTGGCGGACGCTCCCGACGCGGAGTATTGGCAAGTGCTGGACGAGCGGCTGGCGGATAATGGCCTGACCCCTGCCCAGGTGCAGGTAGTCTGGCTCAAAGAAGCGCGAGGCGGCGTGAAAAACGAGCCATTTCCGCAGGAGCCGCAAATATTGCAGGCGCAGCTGCAAAGCATCGT
>CBDUOF010000269.1:0-7933 GCA_965368765.1 uncultured Anaerolineae bacterium
ATGCTTGAAATTGTGGGATGTCATTTTGCTGCTCGGCATCATTCATCCTGGCCGTCAGCACGGCCATAAAGGCGTCGTCAATCTTCTGGGCATTTTCTGCCAACGCCTGCTCTTTGTCTGGCGCCGCCAAAAGCGTATCGAGAGTGGCCAAGGCATCTTCCATCATGTTTTTAGACTGCTGCTGCATCGCTTCATACAGCTTTAGCAACTCTTCACGCAGGCTGGTCAGACGAGCCGTAGTGGCTTTGTCTCCAGCAGCTTCTACCTTTTCTATTTCGGCTGTAAGCAAGCTAAAAAATTCATATTGCAACGCCCCCTGCCCTGCCATTACCAGGCCGTCCACCACATGCGGCTGCTCCTGGTTCAACAGAATATGCTCCAGCAGTAATGCTGGTGACAGCCCGCCCTGCTTTTTAGCCGCCTGGCTCAATTTGTGAAGCGCGATCTGCTGTTGTTCCATTCGCTTGCCTACGGCCGTTTCCGTCATCAACCGGTAGCGCAAATTGGTGATTTTCAGCAAATCCTGTTCACTATTCGTCTGGGACGCCATATCCATAAAGGATTGCAGCATGGCAAAAAATGTTTCGTCAATCTCGTCGGCACGCTCCGCCAGTAACACATCCTGCACATCTTTATCGGCTCGAATGAGCGTTTGCAGCAGTTCGGACTGTTTCTTCTGCCGGGCGATCATTTCTGGCGTCACCCCCTCCGTTTCCAGCACCTTTTCCAGAAAAGCTTGCCAGTTTAGCATGATCTGAGGCTGGAACATATACGCCCGCCGCTCTTCCATCGGCGTATCGTCCATCACCTGCTTGGTTAGTTGCCCAATCACCGTTTCCCGCTGTACCTGATCCAGATTGAGTTCCTGGGGTACATGGATCATAAACAGTTCATGCTCGGCATCATGGAACAGCAGCATGGTCGCCATTTGGCCACCGGCACCACATTGAGGACAAACGGCCACATTCAATTGGCCGTTCAGCAGCTGCTGCTTGAGTTCCGGGGTACGCTTAGAATCCACAACCTGATGAACTTCAGCGGAATAGGGCGTGCCGCACTGAGGGCACGTAAGTTGAGTACGCATAATTGCTCCTTAATATCAGTTTCTACTGGCTGGCGGCAGCCGGCTTGTCCTAGCAGCCACCCACTAGCCAATTATCTCAGCTTCTTGGTAATGAAAAGGTGAAGGTGGTACCGGGGCCATCCGGGTTTTTGTGGAACCAGATACGGCCGTTATGCGCCTCAATAATTGCTTTAGAGAGGAACAAACCCAGGCCAGTGCCTTCTGTTTTGCGGCTCAACGCATTGTCAAGTCGCGAGAACTTCTGAAAAATACGATGCTGCTCATGGTCCGGAATACCAATGCCGCTGTCCCGAACCGCGACGGTGACATGCTGCGGATGTACATCACCCCGAATTACTATCTCGCCCCCGTCGGGCGAATATTTTATGGCATTGCTGATCAGATTATTCAACACTTGCCCCAACCGGCGTTCATCGCCCCAAATGGGTGGGAAATCGTCGGCAAACTGCACCCGGATCTGATGCTTGTCTGAATAGCTGCCAAATTTGCGTGCGGTATTTTGCGCCACCCGGTTCAGCTGTACATCCTCACTCACTTCCAGGTTAAACGTGCCTGCCTGCAGCCGCGATACTTCTAACAGGCTGTCAATTAAATCGGTCAGATTGTCCGCTTCTTCTTCAATGACAGCCAATGAATCCTGCATGACTTCCGGCGACCAGTTGGCGTCCTGCCGCCGCAGGGTGCCGGCATACCCCTTGATAATTGAGACTGGCGTTTTCAGCTCATGGCTCACGACGGAAATAAAGGTTTTTTGCAGCGCTTCTTCTTCACGATAGCGGCTAAGATCGCGCACGTTGGCGATGATATCCGTCATTCGGCCGTCGCCATCCATCAGCGGCGCATAAGTAATCCCCAAGCTGATCCGTTTGCCATCGGCAGCTTCTGTTTCTTCGTGAAACGGCCGTTGTAAATCTCCTTCTACGTACAGGTGGGTTGCGCCCTGCGGCGGCCAGCCATTGTTCAATGCCTCATGCAAATCCATCTCCGTTTTCAGAGAAAGCCATTGGAACACTGCCTCATGTGGCTGCCCAATAGCCTCTTTCGCCGTCCATCCCACCATCCGACTCAGCGCTTTGTTAAAATCCGTAATGCGCAGCGATTGATCCAGAATCATCACCCCATCCGCATTTTGCTGGATTATGGCATCGAGGCGCTGTTTTTCTTTATTTACCTGCTCATAGAGGCGAGCATTTTTCACAGCAATAGCAGCCTGTTCGGCAAAGCTACCCAGCAAGGAGGCAGCATCTCCCGGCAGATGATAGGGCGTGCCCGATAGGAAGACGTAAATCAGGCCAATCGTCTCGCCCCTGCTGACCATGGGCAAGCGGACCATTTGTGTAAAGCCCAGGTTCGACCGCTGGGCAATCGTTTGTAGACGGCGCGTCAATTCCTCTTCTTGTTGGGTGGCATCCAGCGGGGGAATATCCTTCAGCAAAGGAGCAAAATGGTCCACCAGCGCGGCAGGAATACCGTAAACGGCCGCAACCCGCACGCTGTCTAACTCCGGGTGGTGCAGGGCAATCATTCCGGCTTTCCCGGCCACCAATTCCACCCCTGCCCGCAAGATGATGCGCAACACATCTTGTACGTCTAATTCGGCCGTTACCGCCCGCGAAATTGCTAACAAATATTCTCTTTGCAGAATGCGAACGTCTACTAATCCGTGTGCCATCAAATTACTCTCGTGTGAAACATGCCAATCGATGATTGTAGCATAGTGGTTGTCAACAGACAGCCCAATTTAACACAATGCCGTTATAGTTTCGTAAGTATAGGGAAATCCAGGCAAGGAATTGAGCATTTCTCACAGGATATTGCCACATTTTGAGCAAAATACGTTATTATGGGCCAGGTGCAGTCAGCATAATCTTGTTTTGTCTTTTTACATCTATGCATCAAATGACCTTCTGAAGGAGTAGCTTTCATGGCCATCACTGTGCGCCCTGTGAAAGAAAGAGATTTGCCCGCGGTAAGGGATCTTTTCTACCGCAGCTACGGCGAAGAATATCCTTACAAAGAGTTTTATAGTGACGAATGGCTCAAGCGCAGCATTTATCAGGATAGCTATCTATTTTTGCTGGCAGAGCTGGATGGCCAGGTGGCAGGAACGGCGTCTGTTTACTTTGAGGTGGGGGCTTATGCCGATTTATGCGGCGAATTCGGCCGTTTAGCAGTTGACCCAAATTATCGTGGGCAAGGTGTTGGAAGTGCGCTTATGGAGGCCAGGCTTGCTTTTGCCGAACGCCGGCTCCATTTTGGCCTTACTGAGTGCCGAACCGCCCATCCCTACGCGCAGCGCATCTCAGAAAAGTTCGATTTAAGGCCAATTGGCTTTTTGCCCCAAAAAGTTTTGCTGGACAACCGCGAAAGTTTGGTGATGATGGCCAAACCGTTTGGCCCGGCGCCAGACCTGCGCTGCAACAATCCACGGGTCATCCCAGAGGCATTCTTGCTCGGTCAGCTTGCCCTGCAAAACATGGGCTTTCGCAACGACCTCATCGCAGTAGATGATGTCGATGGCTACCCTATTGGCACTGGGTTTAAAGTAGAGGAATTGACGGAATCTGGCTTGCCCTACCTGCTGCGCATTGAGCGTGGTCGGCTGTCTCGGCGGCACGTGTTTGGCAATTTACAGCTCAGTTACGGCCTCTTCTTGTTGGAATCCCGCAATGTGCGTTACCTTGTCGCCCGCGAAGATGAACGTATTGTAGGCGCAATTGGCTTTACCCTGGATCACATTGGCCGCAGCATCAAAATTCTAGAGCTGATTGATTTGCGCGATGACGTGGCCGGCTTCTTGCTCAAGGAGTTGGATGCCTGGGCCAAGGCAATCTACAAGGCCGAATATATTGAAATTACCGTTACGGCTTATTGGCCAGACATTCAACGAACGCTAAGTAATTTGGGCTTTGTGCCCGTGGCCTACTGCCCTTCGTTTGTGTTTCATGAAGTAGAACGGCTAGATACGCTCAAAATGGCAAAGCTGTACGTGCCGCTCAATATTGATGACGCAAAACTCACGCCCGCCAGCCGAGATATATTTGATTTGGTTAGGGCTGGATTTGAGGAAAAGCGCGTTGGCATTTCTGTGAATGAGACAACGCGCCACATGGCTATATTTGCCGGGTTAGAAGAAGGCGAGCTCAGTAAAATTGCGGGATTATGCTCGGTTTTGCACAAAACAGCAGGTGAATTGGTATTGCAAGCTGGCCAAACAGGTGATGTTTTTTACATGGTGATGGAGGGTGAGATGAATATTTTATCACCCGATGGCTCACACTCTGTCGGCATGGTGCAGGCTGGTGATTTTTTGGGAGAAATTGCTTTAGTGAGCCGCCAACCCTATACGGCTACGGCCGTAGCCGCTACAGAAGTCACCCTGATTGCCCTAAAATATCAGGACTTTGAAAATCTCATCAATCGCTATCCACGCATTGGTCTGCGGGTAATGCGCAACATCGCCATTTCTGTGGGTGAAAAGCTGCGGCTGCTCAATCTGAAAAACTGAAACAAAAAACGGCCGTCTCGCGACGGCCGTTCCTAATAATAAATTTCATTGGGCTACTAGCCACTTACTTCAGGCTCTTCGGATCAATCCCCGCGGCCTTTAGTGCCTTGTTATATGCCGATTTTGCCTTGGAATTGCCAATCCGTGCCTTCCGCTTCTCGTCAGGTGACATATCATCGGTAATCTCAACAAGTTCCGGCTTGGGAATATTTGAAACAGCTGCAGGTGCCGAGGCGGTAACAGGTGCTTCCGCTGCCGCGGCAACGGGCGCAGGTGCGGCTGCCGCCACCGGTGCACCCCCAGGCATCACCACCTTGCCGTCCACAATTTCAACCGTTTTGGGATCGACGCCAGCCGCCTTTAGCGCCTTGTTAAAGGCCGACTTCGCCTTTGAATTGGCAATACGCGCTTTGCGCTTTTCATCAGGGGACATGTCGTCCGTTTCCTCGATCAGCTGTGGTGGCTCAATATTGACCGACTGCGCGACAGGCGCAGCAGCGGTTGCAGCAGCAGGTGCTGTGCCAGCAACGGGAGCAGCTGCCGGTACGCCTGCGGCCTTGGCTGCTTTCATTGCGGCAGATTTGGCCTTGGAGTTGGCAATACGTGCTTTCCGTTTTTCATCGGGCGACATGCTGTCGAGGATTTCCGTATACTCGTAATCTTTGCCAGGAACGAGCGTGATTTTACCGGTTGGGGCCGCGGCGCCCCCAGCAGCGGCAGCGGGTGCCGCAACGGCCGTAACCGCTCCCGTCCGTGCGCCGTCCCAGCCATGGTGCCTGGCGATGCGAACGGCCGTCATCGGATCATTGTCCAGGGCTTTAACATCACCAGCCGTGCGCAAGTTCTCAAAGCCTTTACGCCCGATCCGCATATTGGCTCCCCTGGGCGTTGCCGCTGCCAGGCGCGATGCTTCTAGCCTGGCCTCCTTCAACATCTCTTCTGGAGTGCCGTCTACCTTTACGTCATGACCAAAGGTCACCGCCGGATTGTATCCCTTGCCAATGTTATCAACCTCTTCTTTGGTTTTTTCAACGACAGTGGCAAAACCAGACGTTCCCCAAGCCAATAAGCCGCCCAGCAAAATGGGTACCAGGATAACACCTACAGCAATCAGAAAAATCATTTGAATCCCTCAATCATTTAGTGGCTAAATGCAAATAGGTAAACCACAAAAAGTCTTTTGATATAAAAAACGCCATTTCTTTTTCTTTGTGGTTTACTCAGGGACAACGGGAGAATCACGATTTCTTAATTCAAAGCACTTTCCCGTTTTCACCTATTTCGCAGCAAATTATCGTTCGAAAATAGCGAAAAAGTCAAAAACAAAGCGAATAATCAGGCTGACAAACAATTATACAGTTTGTGCCGAATTTCTCAAACTGAAAAGGATTGCACATTTACACGGTAACCAGCGTGGAAAGGTTGACGTGAACCGTAACATCTGCCACAATGTGCCCAATGATGACACTTAATTTTATGCAAGTGGTCAGAAGTAATGGCGGTTTTGGAAACGGCCGTTTGCGCCTGAGAATTCTCTCTTTCATCAAGACAACAACCGTACTCTTTGCGAAAATAAAAACAGCTCGAACCGGGATGTTCGAGCTGTTTCCTAGATGCCGAAGGTGGGAGTCGAACCCACACGAGCGTAATGCTCACTACGCCCTGAACGTAGCGCGTCTGCCTGTTTCGCCACTTCGGCTCAGTCGTGCGATAGTTTATCAACGATTTAATAAAAGTCAATATGAACGGCCGTAATTTCCTCAAATTTGGAGGCATTCATGTCAATCTCTAAACTGCTAAAACGTGTGCAGCTTTTTGCAAACCTACAGGCGGATGAACTGGAACAACTTGCCGCAATCTGCCAGGAACAACAGGTAGCCGCCAGCGAAAATATCATTGAACAAAACACCACCGGGAATGAAATGTACATCGTGGCCCAGGGCTCTGCAGAAGTCTACATTCAGGGCGTGAATGATGCGCGCAGTCTGGTTGTGCTGGGCAAGGGGCAAGTCATCGGTGAGATGGCCCTCATCGACCAGGGCTATCGCTCAGCATCGGTACGCGCCACGCGAGATGGCGCCTCGCTATACAAGATTGAAAGCGACGCATTTTATGAGCTATGCGACGAAAACAATCATATCGGTTTTATTGTCATGCGGAATCTGGCAATAGACATTGCCTTTAAGCTGCGGCATCGCAACCTGGCGGAGTTATAGTTACAAGGAGCATGGGCAATGAGCGAAGAAATTTTCTATAAAGTGAGTTACGTTGTGATTGGTGGGGAACACCCTGGCGCAATAATCAATATTGATAAGCGGCCAGGCGTGGGTGAGCAGGTGATGTTTGACGGCCGTATCTTTGAAATCCTTGAGGTAATGGAGCTCATGCCACCCGTCGGAAATTTTGGCTTTTTACACGCCACCTGCCGTTACGTGCGCGACGCATCTAGCGAAGATGCAGAAGAATAATATTGTCGCCTAGATAACCTGAACAGCATTTACTGCCAGTTTGCCTGCTTCTTCTAACCCAACCAGCGCCTGTCCTTTGGCATTGATCCAACGAATTGTGTAACTTTCAGACAGCTTGTCCAGCGCCTGCCACAAATCTGCATTTGCGACTGGTTTTTCGCCCCCCTTCTTCATCCAGTTTCGCTTTCGCCAATTCCGAATCCACTGCGTAATACCCTGATACAGATAATCTGACGTCGTAAAGAGCTGCACTTCACTTCCTGGCGTTAACAAGAGCAAGCCTTCGATAGCGGCGGTAATTTCCATCCGATTGTTGGTTGTTTTTGGTTCCGACCCACTGGCCTGCTCTGTTCCCTCATCTTCTTCCAGAACAACGCCCCAGCCGCCCGGCCCGGGATTCCCCTTACAAGATGAACGCAGATATAGCCGAGGCACAGTAGGATCAATTACGTCGGCGGGGGTTATGGCCAGACGAGCAGCACGGGCCAGCTTGTCAACTCTTTCGTTGTATTCATCGCCAGAATGCCCTTTGACCCAGTGCCACTGAATTTGGTGGCGTTTAACCAGTGGCCACAAGGTCTGCCACAGGTCTGCATTGCGGATTGGCTTGCCTTTCTTTTGCCAATTGTTGGCCGCCCAGCCCTCAATCCATTGGGTGATACCTTTGCGCAAATATTCAGAATCGGTGTAGAAGGTGATGTTACACGGCCGTTTTAAAGCCTCCAGCGCCCGAATTGCCGCCGTCAACTCCATTCGGTTGTTGGTCGATTCCGGGGCGTTCCCGCTCAGCACTTTTTCATGCTGACCAAAACGCAAGATGGCAGCCCAGCCACCAATACCAGGATTGGGGTCTGAGCCACCATCACTATAAAT
>CBDUOF010000270.1:0-7895 GCA_965368765.1 uncultured Anaerolineae bacterium
AACTTTGTGCAGCTGGCGAGGCCGGAGAAACGGCCGTGGCTACAACAATATCTGCCTCAGCTGAGGCGCCCCACTGAAACTGTCCTAACGCAATGAGAATTAATGCCCCACCCGCCAATATAAGATGCCCGCTCAAGCGGTGCCAAAAACGCTGCTCATTCACCATAGCTCAGGCAAGGATGCTATCACAAAGCCCACACACAGCAAAAACGGGCCCGTCAAAAGGCCCGTTTTCTTACAGTTCATTCAGATTGATTCTGCCACGGATTCTAACCGTCAAAGACGCTACATCATATCCTTGGTAAGCGTCTCCAGGAATTCATAATTGGTCTTTGTGCCACGCAGCCGCTCCATAACTGCTGCTGTCGCGCTGCTAATGTCATACCCAGGCGTGTCCATCAGGTGTCCCAACATGCGGCGCATCATGTAAACGCGCTGCAGTTCATCACCAGAAAGCAGCAAATCTTCTCGTCGCGTGCTGGACCGTTCAACATCAAATGCCGGGAAGACACGACGTTCTTGTAAACGCCGGCTCAACAGCAGCTCCATGTTACCGGTTCCCTTGAACTCTTCGTAAATAACGTCATCCATCCGGCTGCCGGTATCCACCAAACACGTACCGATGATTGTTAGGCTTCCGCCAAACTCCAAATTACGCGCAGCGCCAAAGAATCGTTTGGGCGGGTACAACGCTGTAGGATCTAGACCACCAGACAAAGTACGGCCGCTTGGCGAAACCGTAAGATTATAGCCTCGCGCCAACCGGGTAATTGAGTCCAGCAAGATGACCACATCGCGACCGCCTTCTACCAAACGCTTGGCCCGCTCTAGTGCCATTTCCGCTACTTTACAGTGTTGGCGGACCGGCTCATCAAACGTTGAGCTAATTACTTCACCATCAATCGAGCGATCCATGTCCGTAACTTCCTCAGGCCGCTCCCCAATTAGCACAACCATCAGATGCACATCTGGGTAATTTTCAGAGATACCATTGGCGATCTCTTTCAAAACAGTTGTTTTACCTGCCTTCGGTGGCGAAACAATTAGGCCACGCTGGCCGCGCCCAATCGGCGCAACCAAATCCAGCAATCGTGTCGCTAGAATATTTGGCTGGGTTTCTAATTTCAATTTTTGGTCAGGGAAAATTGGGGTGAGCGATTCATAGCGAGGGCGTTTCTTGGCCAAATCTGGACTTAAGCCATTAACAGATTCGACGCGAAGCAAACTGAAATATTTTTCGTTATCTTTTGGCGCCCGAACCTGTCCCATGACCCAGTCACCAGTGCGCAAACCCAAGCGACGAATTTGAGAATTAGACACATAAATGTCATCAGGGCCTGGCAAATAGTTTTTTGCACGCAAAAAACCCATCGTTTGTTTGTCATCATCGACAATTTCCAAAACACCGCCTCGGAAATCGTAGCCCTGCGCCTGAGCGTTAAAGCGCAGTATTTCATAAACAAGGCCTTGTTTTTTCATGGTGCTAAAACCAGGCATGTCCATTTCTCGGGCCATATCGCGTAGTTCAGCAATCTTTTTTGATTCTAATTCGCCAATATCCATACAGTTTTCTCCGCATCACACAGATTCGTGTTTGTAAACACCTAGCATCGGTTCGGAATCCTTAGCAAAAAACCACATCTATCAGGATCACAACCGGATTAATATTTTATCAATGGTAAATTTGGGACTATTGCTTTTGCAATTGGTTTGGGATCGAGCATGAAGTTTTACTGATTCCAATGAAGTCAGACAAGAAACGTTAAAGTTCCTTGTGTCTGTATTGCCTTGTTTCAAATCAAGGCCTCAGCATTCATTTTTATTTAATTGAATACGCTATTCTCGCTAGCAGTTGAAAAGACTCAATAATATATGGCTTCCACAAATTCAGGGGAATTTAGAGTGCAGGCTTAATTTAAATTCTAACTTTTAACTTTCAGTTTCTTTGCATTTGGGAGTATACAAGGCGTCCCATCAATGGGCGAAAAAAGTATATCACGCCCTTAAACCTTCGTCAATATTCGTTTCAGGTTGATTGTGGGATACTTTAAACGAGACGTATGCCGTAGGAAACGGCCGTTTCCCGCTATCTATCCCACCCATCTTAACCCCCGTTCATCAAATCAGGAACAGTACATTCTTCCTGCAAGAAACGTTCCAATTGCAATACCATAGAGCGGTTACCTATAAAAAGTGGCGTCCGTTGATGCAAATTCGTTGGCTCAATGGTCAAGATAGATTTAGTGCCATTCGAGGCGTACCCGCCAGCCTGCTCAACCAGGAAAGCCAACGGGCTGGCTTCGTACAGAAGGCGAATCTTACCGTCGGCCTTATTCTGCTCAGCCGGATAACAAAAGATACCACCTCGCAGCAAATTCCGATGAAAATCTGCCACTAATGAACCAATATATCTTGAGGATAACGCCGCTCCCTCCCGTCCTTCTTGTCCTTGCAGCCAACGTAAATAGCGCTTCATTCCGGGCGACCATCGATCAAAGTAGGCGTGATTGACGCTGTAATAGGAAGGTGGCTCGGGCAGCTGCATGTTTTCATGAGATAATAAAAACTCGCCAAGTTCCGGATCAAGGGTGAAGCCATGCACGCCCTGCCCGGTCGTATAAACCAACATCGTACTAGAGCCGTACAGCACATAGCCAGCTGCAACCAGCTTGCTGCCCGCTTGCAACACATCTTCGATCCTGCCACGCAAATCCCAGTCGAGGCAACGATAAATGCCAAAAATGGTCCCAATACTTACATTCACGTCAATATTTGAAGAGCCATCCAACGGATCGTACACAAGGACATATGATCCTTTTTCATACTGTTCCGGAATCTGAATGAAATCATCTCGTTCTTCAGAAGCCATGGCACACAACCGACCTGTGTGGTCACAAATACGAAAGATAATATCATCAGCAAAAACGTCTAGCTTTTGCTGCTGCTCGCCTTGAATATTTGTGGTTCCAGCCCTCCCCAAGACATCGACAAGACCTGCGCGGTTTGTTTTATGGGCAATTACCTTGGCAGCCAACGCAATATCATACAGCAGGTTCGTAAACTCCCCGCGCGCGGTTTTTGGCTGATTTTCTAAGATAAAGCGCTCAATTGTCACAATTTTGGACATGACTTGTACCTCCATACACAATACGGTAAGAGTAGGAAATAGCAGCACAGCAAGGCTCATGGGATAGCTCATCCCGCTGTGCCGAAACTATTCGGTCAAGTTCGTGGGAAAACATGACCAAATATTGATAAATCACACCATTACAAAAAAGTTTGTGCTAGGTAATAGGCAATTGCGACGGTCCACATGAGTGAATCAATGCGATCCAGGGCACCACCATGGCCCGGGAACAAGTTGCCCGAATCCTTGACACCTGCCTCGCGTTTTAACAATGAGATGCTCAGGTCGCCTACGGTGCCAATCGTCGAGACCAGCAATCCTAATAGTAAAGCAGGCACAAGGTCGATTTCTAGCCAGGAAGCAATTAACACAGTGAACGATGTCCCCAGTAGAATGCCGCCCATAAATCCTTCCACCGTTTTGTTTGGACTAAGCCGCGGTGATAACGGATGTCTGCCAAGGATTACTTTCCCCGCGACAAAACGGCCTACTAGATAGGCGCCAGCGTCGGCAATCCAGGTACTTAGCATAGCCAGCACCGTCCATTGCCACGCCATCTCTGGCAACGAGCGAAGGCGAAAAAAGTGGCCGCAAACCCAGCCAAACAGAATTAATCCAGCAGTAGCTGCGACCCAGTTTGCCGGAACCGTTTGGCTAGAACCTTCTTCATATTGCCACAAAACGTATGCAGAAATAATCAGTAGACTTATCAGGAGGAGGGGGCCAAATAATGTGGCGTCAAGCCACTGCGCCAGGAGCCACTGAACAAGAACCATTGGCACCAGTAGAAACGGTGGAACATACCAGCCAATTTTTTGAACAATATGGCTATATTCCAGGGTTGCCAACAGTAAAATAATTGCTAACGGGATAAAATAAAACAGGCCACCAAGGAAGATCAGATATATAGCCAGAGGGCCAAGTGTGAGGGTTATCAATGCACGTTGCAGGAACATAAATAGGTAACTACGGCCGTATTTGTGGGATTAAAAGATTAGGGCGTCTCTGTGACCAAACCAAACCGACGCTCTCGTTGATTAAAGGCAGCGATCGCCTCATATAGTTCTTCTCGCCCAAAATCCGGCCAGTAAACTGGCGTCGGATAAAATTCTGAGTATGCGGCTTGCCAAATCAAAAAGTTACTAATGCGCAGCTCGCCACTGGTTCGTATTACTAAATCCGGGTCAGGCAGTCCCCGGGTAAACAGATATGAATTGAATAGACTCTCTGTCAAGGATTCAGGGGCGACCTGGTCAGCCAACATTTGACGAACGGCATGCAATATTTCGGCTCGACCGCCATAGTTAAAGGCCACATTGAGAATGAGCCGATCGTTATTTTTGGTAAGCTCAATTGCCTTGTGAACCTTGTCCTGTAAAGCTTGCTCAACTCCGGTCATGTCACCTAGATGATGAAGACAAACGCCCTGGGCATCCAGTTCATTTAGTTCTTGATCTAGTACACGGGCAATGATCTTCATCAAAGCGCGAACTTCTCGCTCTGGCCGGCCCCAATTTTCTGTAGAAAAAGCGTAAATGGTTAAAATCTTTATGCCAAATTCAACACTGGCGTTGATGATGCGACGCAAGTTTTCAGCTCCAGCACGGTGACCTGCATGCCTTGGCAGCTTGCGCTTTGCGGCCCAACGGCCGTTTCCATCCATGATAATGGCAACATGCTGCGGGATTCGATACGACTGCAAATCAAGGGGCTTCTCGTTGTTTGCCATAACAACCATTATACTTCCATAATCTCTTTTTCTTTCTGGCTTCCTATCGCCTCGATCTCACCCACATATTTATCTGTGAGCTCCTGCAGCTTCTCCTGCCCGCCAAAGAGATCGTCTTCTGTGATCATCGACTCATTTTTGAACTCGCGCAGATCATTAAGCACGTCGCGGCGCACGTTGCGCACGGCAACTTTTGCCTCTTCCACCCGGCGACCCAACAGCTTAGTTAAGTCGCGCCGGCGTTCTTCTGTGAGGCGGGGCAAATTCAGACGTATGATTTTGCCATCATTATTTGGGGTTAGGCCAAGATTAGATTTCATAATGGCGCGTTCGATGGCAGAAATAGAACTGGCATCATACGGCCGTATTGCCAACTGTTGTGGTTCCGGTACAGAAATGACAGCCAGCTGAATTAAATTCATTTCCTGACCATACATCTCAACTTCCAGCCTTTCAACGAGGGATGGGGAAGCCCGGCCAGTGCGGTAGCCTGCAACATCTGCTTCCATAGATGTGATAGCTCCTCGCATACGACTCTCGGCATCCTGCAAAAGCTCACGTATCATCTTAACCTCCTCGGGGAACAGTCAGAAAAAGTAAATCTAGCGCAAGTCACGAACAAAACCACCTTTACAGTGACTGTTCATTGGCTTACCATAAGTATACCGATTATTGGCACTTCTCACACATTACAAATTGTGGTACCAATCGACTCCCCTAAAAGCAGGCGCTTCACGCTGTCCTTCTGCCAAAAATTCAAAACAACGATAGGCAGATCATTATCCATGCACAGGGAAACGGCCGTGCTGTCCATCACCCGTAACCGCATATTTAAGAAGTCAATATACGAAATCTTATCAAATCGTTTCGCTGCCGGATTTTGGATAGGATCATCATCATAAATGGCATCCACCTTGGTCGCCTTAATTAAGACATCGGCATCGATCTCCATGGCACGTAATGCACCGGCAGAATCCGTGGTGAAGTACGGATTCCCTGTGCCGCCCCCAAATATAACGACACGCCCCTTGTCTAAATGACGTATAGCTCGTAAGCGAATATATGGTTCCGCAATGGTTCGCATTTCAATGGAGGTTTGTACTCTGGTAACAATGCCCGTCCGTTCCAACGCATCTTGCAATGTTAGGGCATTCATCACCGTCGCAATCATGCCAATATGATCGGCCGAGGGCCGCGCCATCCCCATCTCACTACCGACAGAACCGCGCCACAAATTCCCGCCACCAATCACGATTGCAATTTGCACACCCAGATCGTAAATCTCTTTAATTACCTGAGCAACCTCGGTAGCACGTGTGGGATCGATGCCGTAACCATTGGGGCCTGCCAAAGCTTCGCCCCCCATCTTCAATAAAACACGATTATAGCGAACAGATGACATAGTGATCACTCCAAATTTGTGGAAGGGATAGAAACGCGGTTTTCCAGAGTGCAATGACCCAAAAAACGGGGTGCTCATGTGAGCACCCCGTTTCAATTAAAATCCGTAACTTTTACTTATTCACCCAACTCATATCGGGCAAATCGTCTCACCTTAATGTTTTCACCCGTCTTGCGAATGGTTTCGGTGATAAGGTCTTTTACCTTGATACCGTCATCCTTGACGAAGGGTTGCTCCAAAAGGCAAAATTCTTCGTAGAATTTACTCATCCGGCCAGCCACAATTTTTTCAATAATTTGCTCTGGCTTGCCCTCGGCCAATGCCTGATTGCGCAAGACATCTGTTTCTCTGTCTAACTCTGCCGTTGGCACTTCATCAGCGTTAATGTATTGTGGATTCATCGCGGCAATGTGCAAAGCAAGGTCATGGGCCAGGTTTTGAAATTCTTCATTGCGCGCCACAAAATCGGTCTCACAGTTCAGTTCAAGAATCACCCCGACGCGGTTGCCAGGATGAGCATATAGCTCAATAACGCCTTCGCTGGCTTCGCGGCCGGAGCGCTTGGCAGCGCGCGCTGCCCCTTTTTCCCGCAGGGAATCGACAGCTTTGTCAAAATCACCGCTCGATGCCTCCAGTGCTTTTTTGGCATCCAAAACGCCAGCGCCTGTTGCTTCACGCAATTCCTTAACCATTTGGGTTGTAATTTTCATGATTGTTCCAGTACTCCTCATTTATGCTTCGTCAACGGCCGTATCTGCTTCTGCCGTCTCTTCCTCGTTGTCTTCTTCCTCAGCAGGTGCAGCGTCATCAGTGGCCTCTGCAACAGCCTCTTCTTCGCCGGCCTCTTCTTCGTCGGCCTCGCCTTCATCAGACACTGCCTCACGCAGCTTGGCCAATGTTGATTCACCCAGCAGCACCTCATCATCTTCATCTTCCATGCCATCAAAGCCAGATCCGTAGCTACCCACGTCAGTGACCTCTTCATCAACAGATTCCTGGCGAACCGCTGAGCCTTCAATAGCGGCATCCGCCATCTTGCCAACAATCAGTTTAATGGCTCGAATCGCATCGTCATTGGAAGGGATAAGGAAATCGACCGGGTCCGGATTGCAGTTGGTGTCGACCAAGGCAAGAACCGGAATTCCAAGGATATTGGCTTCACGAACGGCCGTTTCCTCATGGTTAATATCCACGATAAACAGCAAATCTGGCAACCCTTTCATATCCCGGATACCGCCCAAACGCATATTGAGCTTTTCAATTTCTCGCTCGACCCGCAAACGTTCCCGCTTTTTCAGCGAATCAAAATCGCCCTCATCCCGGCGCGATTCCAGCCGCTTGAGATAATCAATCCGCTGCCGAATCGTTTGCCAGTTGGTCAACGTGCCACCCAACCAACGTTCATTGACATACGGTTGACGGGCACGAGCAGCCTCAGTAGCAATGGTATCCTGCGCCTGACGCTTGGTCCCCACAAAAAGAACAGATCCGCCTTCTGTGACGGTATCGCGAATAATATTGTAGGCATCTTCAATCATGCCCAACGTTTGTTGCAAATCAATAATGTGAATGCCGTTTCGCTCCGTAAAGATGTATGGTTTCATCTTGGGATTCCAACGACGAGTTCTGTGTCCGAA
>CBDUOF010000271.1:0-7880 GCA_965368765.1 uncultured Anaerolineae bacterium
GGGTGCTGCCGGACGACCTCATCTGGCAAATCTCCCAAATATCGCTGTAATACCGCAAAGCGGCCACGCTCGACATAGCCACGGGCAAAGAGGGTGAGAATCTCGGCTGCTGTGTCGAGCTGTTTGGCGCGCACAAAATGGGCAAAGGCCGCCTCCAGTTCACCCGCAGCGCGATAGTAGCTCCCGGCCTGTTCTTCCAATTCCAATAGTTCATCAGTCGATTCCCTGCGGAGTTTGCCCAGCAAAAATTCACGAAACAGATGATGGTAACGATACCATTCCCGCTGGGCATCGAGGCTTACGATAAACAGATTGTCTTTTTCCAGGCTTTCCAGCGTGATTTGGGCATCTTGACAGTCCAGCAGGGCATTACAAACGGCCGCATTCATCTGGTCGAGGACGGCCGTTTTTGTCAAGAACTGCTGTCGTTCTGGCGTATGTTGCTGGAATACCTCTTCGGCCAGATATTCAAAGATGAAGCGCTGTGTGCCCGTTAACTCGGCAATAAATTGGTCCGCCGTTTGTACATCTTTTCCTGTCAGCGACGAGAGAATGATTTGTAAGGCAGCGGCCCATCCTTCCGTTTTTTCATTCAGCAGGCGGGCCGTTTCAACGGCCGTTCCGGGCACCGCTTGATTTAACCAATGCTGCACCGCTTCTGCCCTGAATCGCAGCTCAGTTGCCCGAAACTCGGCCAGCCTGCCCCGCGCTCGCAGCCGTCCCAGCCCCAGCGGTGGGTCGGTGCGCGAAGAAATGACGAGGTGCAGCTGGGGCGGCCCGCTGTCCAGCAGCAGGTTTACCAGACGATGCACATCCGGGTTGGTGATAAGATGATAATCTTCCAAAATAAAGAGATAATCATCGGGCAGGGTGGCCGCCAGTTCATTAATAAAGACCGCTAAAATCCGTTCTGGAGAAGGGGGCTGGCTGTCGTCCAGCAGGGAGACCACTGTTTGGCCGAGGGTGGGCACCTGGTCTGGAAAAAAGCTCGCTTCCAGTTGTCGGGCGCAGGCGATGAGATAGCTTAAAAAAATCGTCGGGTCGCCGTCGACGGCGTCGAGTTGGTACCAGGCGTAGGGCATGTCGATTTGCTCGCTAAGTTCGGCCAATAGCGTGGTCTTGCCGTATCCGGGCGGAGCCGACAGGAGCGTGAGCCGTTTGGCAACGGCCGTTTGCAAGCGCCCCAGTAAGTCCGGACGGGAAATGAGCTCGGTACCGTAGCGTGGCACTAAAAACTTTGTCTGCAATAAAAACGAGCGATCCATATCTGCCTGATTATATCCAGACGCCCCGTTTGCGAAAATTCTGCGACTTTTGGTGAGTATACTAAGGGTAACATCCCTTATCCGTGGAGTTGGGGTAGCCAGGAGTAAGCAGATGATTCGCAAACGAATGATGATTTTAGGTCTGGCTGTTCTGGGAACGGCCGTTTACATGTTCCTGTTTACGCTGCAATCCTCGCAGGCCGTAGACACTATCTTCTTCGACGACTTCGACGATGGCTATGCTGGCTGGTCAACCTCCGGTAACGTTGCCAGCGACAATTCTCCCGCCATTGGGGCCAACTCCGCTCGCCTCAAAAAGGATGGCCAAATCTGGCGCACCATCGACACCAGCGGTTACACCAACATTGCCGTCACCTGGACCATGGCTGCGGGCGCTCTGGAAAATAACGAATATTGCTATGCCGAGATTAACACCGGTTCCGGCTGGAGCGTCATTGCTTCCCTCACGAATGGACAAGATAACAACACCTTCTATTCAGGAACCGTCAACCTCAGCAGCGCCGCCGATAACAACCCGAACTTCCAGATTCGCTATCGCGTTGTGGGTAATGCCTTGGGAGACTACTGTTATGCGGAAGACACGACCATAACCGGCACTTTTGGTTCCATCCCCACCAGTACACCTACGCTCACCCCGCAGCCAACGGCCACGCCAGGAGGACCAACGCCAACGCCTTCACCGACGCCCGATCCCGGTTCTGGTGTTCCTGGTGATCCCTTAACCGGCAATGGCAATGTTAACCGCACCTTACTCACCTACAGCGAGATGACGAATGGGACCGGCACCGGCTCTCCCGTAAGCGAAGCCGCGTTTGCCTTGCCTGCCAACGCGGCGCACCCGGGTAACACGTTTTCTGGCAGGCTTGAACTCAGCAGCGAAGCCAGCAGCGGCAGCTTTACGAAGATTGAAGATAGTTATAATTATGATGCGGATGCCGAACGCCTGCATCTCCCCGAAATCGACATTGAATTTGTACAAAATGGCAGCCATCTCATCCCGGCGCAGCGGGGCAAGATCGTTACCGCCCACCCGTACTGGGATGTGCTAATAGGCCCTGGCCGCGTCTGGCAAGAAAACGGCGACAACGGCACCAGCCGGGCCGCTTTCCCCTTTGCCCTTCTGGAAAAGAACGCCAACTGCACCCACAACGGCACCATGAGCTTCCTCTTTGACAACAGCGGAACGATTTCAAAAGTGTGGTATCAAGTGACGCAAGAAACCTGCCTCTACTTCAAAGGCGACTTCTGGGGGCAGCTGGATGCCACCTATACTCCGGGAACCGTGTCTGGCAGCGCCCAGCTGCAAACAGACTACATTCAGGAAGTGAGCGGCAAAACGCCAACCAAAGACATTTCCAACCTGGCAGTGGATTATCCTGGCTTTGATGTGGCAGCACTCACCAGCGGCATCGATGATATAACGCTTTATGGCATGGTTGTCGATGGCACCAATTATGTCAGCGGCTGCGACACGCGCTTTGGCCCCTACAACTTCTGTCAATGGCTGCGCGTGCCGTCCTACTCTACTGCCAAATCGATTTTTGCAGGCATGGGGCTGATGCGGCTCGTGGAGAAATACGGCGCAGGCGTGCCCAATCTTCTGGTAAAAGATTATGTGCCAGAAGCCAGCTCTGCTGCGGGGAACTGGAACACGGTTACCTTTGACAACACGTTGGATATGGCCAGCGGGAATTATCGCTTCAGCACCTACATGCGGGATGAAGATAGCGCCCAGATGGCTGACTTCTTTGAGGCTGAAACTTACGCCAATCGCATTGCCGAGGCATTCAGCTGGTCTAATAAAGCGGCACCGGGCACCAAGTGGGTCTACCATACCTCCGACACTTTCGTTGTCACCCAGGCGATGCACAGCTATCTGCAAAGCCAGGAAGGCAGTGGGGCAGACATTTTCGATCTGTTGGTCAACGAGATTTTAGGGCCGATTGGGGTAGGGCCTGGGGCATATACCAGTTTGCGCACCTCAGATAATAACTGGCAGGGACGGCCGTTTGGCGGCTATGGGCTCTGGCTGATTCAGGACGATGTGGCCAAAATAGTCACCTTGCTCAACAATGAAAATGGGAACCACAACGGTAGCCAACTGCTCAATGCTTCCGTCCTGGCCGCTGCCATGCAGCAAAACAGCAGCGATCGCGGCCTGACCACTGCCAACCAGCCCTTCGTCTACAACAATGGTTTTTGGGGCCACGAATTCACCACTGGTGACGGCTATCCGTGCAGCTTCTGGACCCCGTTCATGTCTGGTTTCGGCGGCATTTCCATCATCATGATGCCGAACGGATCCACCTTCTATGTATTCAGCGACAACGGAGACTTCAACTGGTACGATGTGGTGCAGGAATCCCAAGATCACATCGGCAGTCACTGTCCCTGATACCGGGCAGTCCGATTTGCGAATATTTTGCGAATGGATTGCCGTAAACTAACGCCAACGACAGGTTATAGATGAGATGAACCTATTGTTTGATTGGGAAATGAGCCTGAGAAATTCGTTTCCCCTTATCATTAAGGAGAAGAAAATCAATGAAACGGACACTTTTTGCTTTATTCATAATATTGGCACTGCTGTTGGCCGCCTGTGGTGGCGCAGATAGCAGCGGCGATGAGGTCACTGCCCCGGCTGAAGAGCCCACGACGGAAACGGCCGCTTCTGAAGCAGATCCAGTTGAAGAAGCCCCTGAAGAAGAAGAGATGGCTGAGGAAGAGGCGCCTGCTGCAGAAGAAGCCACCGAAGAACCTGCCACTGAAGCAGAACCCGGCACGCCCAATGTCCTTAAGGTGGCAGCCACCGCCAACATTACTACCTGGGATCCGATTAGATCCTTCTCAACAGAAGCGCTCTATCTGGCCAACTTCTATGAACCCCTGCTGCGCGTAAATCCGCCCGGTGCTGCCGAACCGTTTACGCCTCTCTTAGCTGAGAGCTGGTCAATCAGTGACGACGGCCTGACCTGGACGTTTAATCTGCGTGAGGGTGTCACCTTTCATGATGGGGAACCCCTGACGGCCGAGGCGGTGAAGCTGTCCCTGGATGCCGCTGCAGAACGGGCTGGCGCTTCCTTCATCTGGTTTCCATTGGAAAGCGTCAATGTCGTTGATGAGTTGACCGTGGACGTGGTTACCAGCTACCCGGCTTCCGTGGACCTTATTGCATCTTCTTTATATGGTGCCTGGATTGTTAGTCCCGCTGCCCTGGCTGCTGCCGCCGAAGACGACTCTTATTTTGAGGCCGGGATTGAAGCCGGGACTGGTCCCTACATGCTGGACAGCTACATTCCTGATCAGGAAGTGTTAATGACCGCTTATGAGGATTACTGGGGCGGTTGGGAAGCCAATCAGTATGATACTGTGCTGGTGCAAATTGTGCCGGAATCAGTGCAGCAGCAGCAAATGTTGGAAGGGGGCGAGGTTGATTTAGCTTTGCGCATTCCTGAAGAAAATTACGCAACATTTGTCGATCGGGATGGTTACACACTTGTTAGCGAACCCGCCTACTTTAACTACGTGGGTTTCTTCAATACGCTACGACCGCCGCTGGATGATCCGCTGGTGCGCCAAGCGCTTTCCTACGCGATGCCTTACCAGGATATCATTGATGTGGCCACCTATGGTGAAGCAACCCAAGCGCGCGGTCCAGTGCCAGCGGGTGTCTGGCCCTACTCTGAAAACGTGATGCAGTACACTCAGGATCTCGACATGGCGCGCGATTTGCTTACCCAGGCTGGTTATGAAGGAGGCGGACTTGATTTGCGCCTGACTTATGCTGCTGAAAACCAGATCGAAGAGCGGTTCGCCCCGCTGATCAAAGATGCTTTTTCTGAAATTGGCGTAAATGTGGAAATTGAGCCCATTCTGTTTAACCAACAGTGGGAAGAGGCCAAAACCGACCCGGCAAATGCTCAGGACATATTCCTGCTACTTTACTGGCCCACGTACAGTGATGCCGGGACGGACAACCTATGGTCGATGTTCCACAGCAGTGAATTCCCGTTCTTTAACTTGAGCTATTGGGTCAATGAGGAGTTCGATACGCTGATTGACGATGCGGCCGTTCTCACGGTTACCGATCCAGATACCGCCTTCCAGATGTATGAAGATGCGCAGAATCTGCTGGTTGAGGAAGCGCCCGGCATCTTCTTCTTTGATACCAAAGCTCAATTTGTGGTGCCAGATCATGTTGGCGGTTTTGAATATAATCTGAACTATCCTTTTGCCACCTTCTTTTACAATTTGCACAGTCAATAATTGTCAGTAGGAGCAGGGGTGTGTCCTGGACATGCCCCTGCCTGCAAAGCTTATGCGTAAACTTGAGTTTGTTATCCGGCGCGTTGTGGGGGCACTGTTTGTATTGGTAGGTGTTTCCATCATCACATTTGCCCTGGCACGGGTAGTGCCCTCCAACGCGGCGGCGCTTTACATTGGGCCGCGAGCGCGCCCTGACGACATTGCCCGAGTGGAAGATCAGCTCGGGCTGAACGAGCCGCTGCCGGTGCAGTATGCCGTCTACATGCGGGACGTGCTGCGGGGCGACCTGGGTACCTCTATTGGCAGTAAACGGCCGGTGGCCCAGGAATTGACCGATCGCCTGCCCGCCACACTGGAACTGCTGTTTGCCGGGATGCTGATTGCCGTGCTGCTGGGGATTCCGTTGGGGGTCATTAGTGCTTCACGCCAGGGGAAGGGGTCAGACATTTTGGTGCGTATGGTGTCGATCGTGGGCGTGTCGGTGCCTGCGTTTGCCCTGGGACTGCTGCTGCAATTTATCTTTTTTCGCTCGTTGGATTGGCTGCCGTTATCAGGGCGGATTGACAGCGATATGCGCTTTGTCAGTCCGGTGGAGGCGCTTACGGGCTTTTATTTGATTGATACGGCCGTTACCCAAAACTGGTTCGCCTTCAAAGATTCAATCTGGCACATCATCCTGCCCGCCGTAACCCTGGCGGCTTATCCCATGGCATTGATTGCCCGTATGACCCGCAGCACCATGCTGGAGGTTCTTACCCAGGATTATATTCGCACCGCCAAAGCATATGGCGTCAAGGATCGCTTCATCGTTTACGTCTACGCCCTGAAAAACGCCATCGGCCCGACATTGACCGTAGTTGGCCTGACATTTGCCTTTGCTATCACGGGCACCTTCTTCGTAGAAATTATCTTTAATTGGCCAGGGCTGGGATTATTCACGGTGCGCTCCCTGTTGAATCTTGACTATCCAGCCATCATGGGCATCACCTTGTTTGGCGCTGTGATGTACGTGGTGATCAATCTGGTGGTGGACTTGCTGCAGGCTTGGGTCGACCCGCGCATTCGGCTGAATTAACGACAATCATTATGGCTGTGATCACACCTTCTGAAACAGACGTTGTCACGATTGAATACCGGCGTGGTTCCCATGTCTGGCATGTTATTCGGCGTGATCCGCTGGCGCTGGCAAGCCTGACGATTATTGCTCTGTTTCTGATCATTGCTATCTTTGCCCCCATTCTGGCGCCTTATCCGGAACAGGGGGCAGGAAAGAGCAGCGCGCAAACGCTTTATCTAGAGCCATCGCGGGCGCATCTTTTTGGTACGGATGAACTGGGGCGGGATGTGTTGAGTCGCGTAATGTACGGGGCACGACCCGCATTTATTGTGCCCCTGCTGGTCGTGGTGCTGGCTGTGCTCATTGGCGCACCGCTGGGAGCTATTGCGGGGTACAAAGGCGGCTGGGTTGACGAACTCATCATGCGCATCACCGATCTATTCTTGGCGTTTCCTTCCCTGCTGTTGGCGATGGCAATTACGGCCGCTTTGGGTCGTGGCCTGGAGAACGCTGCAATTGCTCTGATAATTTCCTGGTGGCCGTGGTACACCCGACTGGTGCGGGGCATCGCCGTCAGTTTGCGCGAACGGCCGTTTGTCGAGGCCGCTCGCTCCATTGGCGTGCGTGATTCGGTGATTATTCTGCGCCATATTTTGCCCAACAGCATTTCCCCCATTCTGGTCCAGGTCACGGTGGATATGGGCACCGTTATCTTGGTGGCGGGCGGTCTGGCCTTCATTGGCCTGGGCACGCAGCCGCCAGACGCCGATTGGGGATTGATGATCAGTACGGGACGAACGGCCGTACTCAACCAATGGTGGATTTCCCTGTTTCCTGCCCTGGCCATCTTCGTTCTGATTTTGGCCTTTAACCTGCTTGGCGATGTCCTGCGTGACATTTTAGACCCGAGACAGTATCAGTAAGTGCAGTTACCAACTGACCCAGTGATTATGACGGAACCGATTCTTAGCATCCACGACCTGCACATTACGTTTACCACCCCGCGCGGCTTGCTGCGGGCTGTCAACGGCATCTCTTTTGACGTGCAGCCGGGCGAGATTTTTGGCATTGTGGGCGAGACGGGCTGTGGCAAATCAATTACCGGCTTGTCCGTGATGCAGCTGCTGCCGGAGAGTGCCGCTATTCCACAGGGGAAGATCACCTTTGCCGGACGAGACATTTTGGCCCAGTCTGAAGCGCAAATGCGGGCCATTCGCGGCCGTGAAATAGCCATGATTTTCCAGGACCCGACCACCTCTCTCAATCCTGTG
>CBDUOF010000272.1:0-7827 GCA_965368765.1 uncultured Anaerolineae bacterium
GCACAGCGTTCGCCTCTTGTGCCTGCACAATCACGCTTTCCGACTCCCCGTCAACCTGGTGCACGCCATCCAGCCGCGCTAAATCAGTGACCAATGTGCCGTTGCGTTCGGCCGTTTCACCAATGTCCAGCCGTACCGTGTCATATTGACCAATCGTGGCGGTAAGCTCCTCTTGTGTTCCCACCACAATGAGCTTTCCGTGGTCAATGATTCCGATGCGATCGCTGAGTTCTTCAGCTTCTTCCATGTAATGGGTGGTATACAAAACGGTCAATCCCTGCGCGTTTAACTCTTTAACGGTGTCTAAAATGCGGCGGCGGCTCTGCGGGTCGATGCCCACCGTTGGCTCGTCCATATACAGCACTTTGGGATTGTGCAGTAGGCCGACGGCAATGTTAATTCGCCGCTTCATGCCGCCAGAGAAGGTTTCTACTTTCTCATCGGCGCGATCTGTGAGACCGGCAATTTCCAAAACGGCCGTTACCCGTTCCTTCAATTTCACGCCTGATAAGCCATACATTTTGCCCCAGAACACCAGGTTTTCCCGAGCGGTAATGGTGTCGTACAGGGCAATCTCCTGGGGAACCACACCAATCACCTGCTTCACGGCTTTGCCGTTTTCGCGAATGGAGTGGCCATCAATCACCGCATCCCCACCGGTTGGCGTCAGCAAGCCGCTGAGCATGGAAATGGTGGTGCTTTTGCCTGCGCCGTTTGGCCCCAGCATGCTAAAAATCTCCCCTTGCCGAATGGCAAAAGAGACGCCCTGAACGGCCGTGACGCCGTCGGGCGGATTGTACTGTTTATGCAAATCTGTTACTTCCACAATAGTAGACATGGGCTGCTCCTGTTTAGTTTTCATCACGCGGATTGAATAGCGAAGAAGTGATTCGTCTTGAATATGGTCATCAGCTTAACCGGAAACGGCCGTTCCCGGATGTGCCGGAAGTCATGGTGCAGGTCATGGTTTGGCTGTGACTCGGGTAGCTTAAGTGTAGCGCAGGCAGGAGACGGCCGTAACCGCCACCTGATGGAATTTGTGGCAACGCAGGGTGGACTTTTATCTCAACCGGTTGGTGGATGCCATCCGATAGGATCAGGAAGCGGCACGCACCCGCTTTCACGTCCTATTGCTTTCTTGAATCGTGCGTTCTGGCCACTAAGCCAGTTCAGGCAAGGGGTAAGTCAACAGCAAGTTTTCTAAAACCAATCGGGTATTGGCGTTCCGCTCCAGCTGCCAGAGCGCATCATTCGTCTGATGAAGGCTGGCCGTAATCTGCAGTTCCGTCCAGCTGGCGGCGAGTGGTTCCATCTCAGCTACTTCATCAATATTGGTCAAAATCAGGCTGACGGGTTGACCACGTCGTTGGCTCAATAGAGTGAGGTCGCGCCACCAGCTGAGCCACGTCTTAAGCAGATCGGGCAGCAGCTCTGGCTTGCGCCCCAGCTTGTCTGCCAGCTGAAAGCGCAGCACGCGCTGCCCGCTCAGGGCAAGATGCAGTTGGGCCAACTGTTCGGCGCGGGTTTGCAGAATAGTGTCGTCGGCAGCCGCCTCTATGGCCCACCCTAAACGGCCGTCTGCCAAATGAGCCAACAGCGTCGCTTTTTCAGCCGAAACCTGCCAGCGGGTGGCCAAACTGTTCTCGATGAGATCGGCGGACAACGGCCGTAAATTCAGCGTGCGGCAGCGGGAAGAAATGGTAGGCAGCAGCATGTCGGCATCGGTGGCGGTGAGCAACAGTATTACCTTGCCCGGCGGCTCTTCCAGGGTCTTCAAAAAGGCGTTGGCGGCGCCAATGGTGGCGGCGTCAAACCGTTCTAAAATGGCCACCTTGTACCGCGCCTCATAGGCCGACAGGTTTAGATCTTGCTGCAGCTGGCGAATGGTCTCAATTTTCAGGGTCAGCTTGCCCCGACCGCTGACCTCGGGCGATACCAGCTTAACATCGGGGTGACGATCGGCAGCGATGAGTTTACAGGGGCGGCAAAGGCCACACGGCCGTTCCGCCTCCGTGGCCTCGCAGTTCAATGCCTGGGCAAAGGTACGGGCCAGGGTCGTTTTGCCCACCTGTTCTGGTCCGGTAATCAGATACGCATGTCCCAGACGGCCGTTTGCCAGTCCGCTCGCCAACATTTCCACGGCCCAACGATGCCCAACGATGTCGTTCCAATTGCTCATGCGTCCATTTTAGGCTGAAACGATCAAATTACCAATTCGCTCCCGATTCACATTCTCTACTTATCGCCGGACACGCATTAACAGACGGAACATTCCCTTGACGCTTGCTTATCAAAAATGCGGCTTAGGCTATAATTAGCGTATGTTGTGCAGCTGAGTATTCTGCACCCCTGTTTGAAACGGAGAGTCTTAGATGAAAGATGTTGTCATTGTAAATGCGGTACGCACCCCAATTGGTCGCCACGGCGGCGCACTTTCGGCCGTACGCCCTGACGATATGGGCGCTTTGGTGATTCGAGCACTTGTTGAACGAACGGGCATTGATCCCAATGAAATTGAAGAGGTTTATTTTGGCTGTGCCAACCAGGCCGGTGAAGATAATCGCAACGTGGCTCGAATGGCCTCGCTTCTGGCGGGTCTGCCAAACTCGGTTGCCGCCGTGACGTTCAACCGCCTTTGTGCCAGCGGCCTCAATGCGGTCAATCAGGCCGCTCGCGCCATTAAATGTGGTGAAGGCGATGTTTTTATCGCTGGAGGCGTTGAAAGCATGAGCCGTGCACCCTACTCTTTCCCCAAAAACTCGCGGGCCTGGGGTCCATCGGGCAATATTACCGGGTATGACACGACCCTGGGCTGGCGCTATCCCAATCCCAAGATGGCAGAATTGTTTCCCTTGGAGGCAATGGGCGAAACGGCCGAAAATATTTTCGAGATGAGCTGTGCAGGTGAGATCTATGGCGGTGAAATTACCCGAGAGGCACAGGACGCATTTTCGCTGGAAAGCCAGCGGCGCGCCTGTGAGGCAATTAACAACGGCCGTTTCCAGGCTGAAATTGTGCCCGTCAAAATTCCCCAACGTCGTGGCGATCCACTCATCGTAGACACCGACGAGCATCCACGAATCAAAAAAACAGAGAGCGGCTACGTTTTAGACACCAGTCTGGAAAAGCTGGCCAAGTTACGGCCTGCCTTTCGCCAGGGAGGCACCGTTACGGCCGGAAACGCCAGTGGTCTAAATGATGGCGCCTGTGCCTTACTGCTGATGTCTGCCGAAAAAGCGCAGGAGCTGGGTCTAAAGCCAATGGCACGCTGGGTCTCCTCGGCTGCTGCCGGCGTTGACCCACGAGTGATGGGGCTGGGCCCGGTCAATGCGACAGGCAAAGCGCTACACCGGGCAGGGATTTCTCTGGACGCCATTGATCTGGCCGAGCTAAACGAAGCCTTTGCTGTCCAGTCTTTGGCTGTGCTCAACCAGCTAAACCTCAGCCAGGACATCACCAACGTAAACGGGGGTGCCATCGCGCTGGGACATCCTCTTGGCTGTTCCGGGGCACGGATTCTCACTACATTGCTGTATGAAATGCACCGTCGTGCCGCCTCCGGCAACAGCATGAAGTTTGGGTTAGCCACGCTGTGCGTCGGTGTCGGTCAGGGTGAAGCAACTGTTGTAGAATACCTACCGTCTTCATAATCGGAATCAACTTCCAGTTTTGTGCTATGAGCGGTTCTATTGACTTACACACTTTCATCACTTAAAGTTCTCGAATCTAATTCTAGCAAGTATCAGGGAATAATTATGTCAAGAATGAATCTAAACTTGCAGGTTGAGCGACCCATGGTGCTTGCCTGGGGCGTCCACCTTTTTACCGCTACAGGCGCGCTGTGGGGACTGCTAGCCATTATGGCGACCGTACAGCACCGCTGGCAGGAGGCGTTTTTCTGGCTGGGAATGGCGGCCCTGGTAGATAGCCTCGATGGCACCTTGGCCCGGCGCTTCAAAGTGAAAGGGTTGCTGCCCAGCTTTGATGGGGCCTTACTCGACAATATTATCGATTATCAGACATATGTCATCGTGCCGGCTATCTTCTTATATGAAGCCAATTTACTGCCCGCTTCAACAACCATTGCCGGAATCGCGATGGTTGTTTTGGCATCAGCATTTCAATTCTGTCAGGCAGATGCCAAAACTGATGATTACACGTTCAAAGGTTTTCCCTCTTATTGGAATGTGGTTGTATTCTACTTGTTTATGTTTGAGGCAAATCCCTGGATCAATTTTTGGGTCATCGCCACGCTGACCGTCCTTGTATTTGTGCCTATCAAATATCTCTATCCTTCACGAATGATACGCTACCAAAAACTCACATTGGCCCTAACCACCGTTTGGGGTTTCTTGTGCCTGGCTGTTTGGTTACAGTACCCCAGCTTCCAGCCCTGGATGCTTTGGGCTTCCTTGCTGTATCTAGTTTACTATGTGGGTCTCAGCCTCTATATGATGGTACGGTAAAAAGAGCCTTTGCCAGCGGCGCCCCGGTCGAACCGCCTGACTCGGCAATACGATGACGTGCAAATAAGGTAGATACAGCGGAATTCGATTGCCGAACCTGACCAGTTATGATAAAAACTGACTGAGGATTGAGAGACTACCCCGAATTTTATTGTGCAATACCATACGGGCGAAGGTTAAGGCTTGGCATCATTACTTAAACAATGATGCCAAAAATCAACCCTAGCTAGTATAGATGTCTTTGTTAGACAAAGAGGAGGCATTTGATGACGGACACCATTCTCCACCGGCTGCATGAAAACGGCCGTAAACGTCCCAACGCACCCGCCTATTACGAAAAAATCGGCAGCGCCTGGGTTCCAACTTCCTGGAAAGAATACACCAATCAGGTGCGTCAGGCGGCCCGAGCCTTGGTTGCTCTAGGGGTAGAACCTGGCCAAAATGTGACGATTCTTGGGTTTAATCGCCCAGAATGGGTCATTTTCGATCTTGCCGCAATGATGATCGGGGGAGCGCCAGCCGGAATTTACACAACTAATTCTGCCCTAGAGTGCAAATATATTGTTGAGAATTCAGAATCAAGCGTGATTCTTGTTGAAAACCAGGATCAGTGGGACAAAATCAACGAGGTCCGTAATGATATTGACTGTCTCAAATATATTGTTCTCATGAAGGGGACAGATGTTGCTGATGAGATGACGTTGAGCTGGGATGCATTCATGGCCAAAGGGGATGAGGTCGATGAAAGCGAAATTGATGCGCGGATGAATGCCCTTGAGATGAAGCAGTTGGCCACGCTCATTTACACTTCAGGGACAACCGGCCCGCCCAAAGGCGTCATGCTGTCCCACGAAAATTTGGCCAGCACCTCACGTAACGCCCAAAAGCTGATAGAGCTTGTGCCCACGGACAGAGTAATCTCCTATTTGCCCCTGTCCCATATTGCTGAGCAAATGTTTAGCATTCATGCTGCAATTACGGCCGCTTATCAAGTTTATTATGCGGAATACTCGCCTCAAGATCATTTAAACAATAACCTGAAAGAGATTAAACCCACTGTCTTCTTTGGTGTGCCTCGTATCTTTGAACGTTTTCAGGCCGCGGTGGCAGCCCAGCTTTCACAGGCTACGGGCGTAAAGGCCTCCATTGCCGAGTGGGCTCGTAAGGTCGGAACCCAAGTCACGACGCTGCGAAATAAAGGCCAGGAGCCGGGTGGCCTTGTAGCGATTCAGCACAATTTGGCCAACAAGCTGGTGCTTGGCAAAGTCAAGGATGCCCTCGGGCTTTCTGAAGCGCGCATACTGATCGTGTCGGCGGCACCGATTTCGCCCGACATTTTGCACTTCTTCGCCAGCCTGGATCTGCCCATTCTGGAACTCTATGGGCAGTCTGAAGATTGTGGGCCAACGACAACAAACCGGCCCGGAGCTATCCGAATCGGTACTGTGGGCCAGGCCTGGCCCGGCTCAGAAGTAAAGCTCGGGTCAGATGGGGAGATTTTGGTTAAAGGGCCCAACGTATTCTTGGGTTACTTTAAAAATGAGGCCGCGACGGCGAGTGAACTGGTCGACGGCTGGCTTCATTCTGGCGACTTAGGCTCATTTGACAAGGATGGCTTCTTAACGATTGTTGGTCGGAAAAAGGAAATCATCATTACGTCCGGTGGCAAGAACATTGCGCCTAAGAATATTGAAGCCGCACTCAAGAATCTGCCGTTGGTGTCGCAAGCCGTGGTCATTGGTGAGAAACGTCGTTTCCTGACGGCACTCATTACTCTGGACCCGGAGGCAGCCACGCAATTTTCTCAGCAGCATGGGCTGGAAGGTCAGGCCCTGCACGACCATCCCAAGCTTATTGAACATTTGCAGAAAGAAATTGACGAAAAGGTCAATTCCCTGTTTGCTCGCGTGGAGCATGTACGCAGCTTCCGCGTTCTGCCACGCGATTTCACCGTGGAAGATGGTGAACTGACGCCTACGTTGAAGATCAAGCGTCGCATCATCAACGATAATTTCTCGGTTGAAATCGAGTCGATGTACGAAGGCTAGGCCGACGGCTGGAATACGGTTTACAACGAAAGTTTGAATAGAAAAGCCCTTGGTATTTACCGGGGGCTTTTTTTCGTGAGGGTTCAGTTAATCTTCCACAAGGATTCGACACTGCAAATTTGGTTACGGCCGTTTCCCTTGTTATAGTTCTCTTATGGTCAAGAAATGGATAGTGGGCATACTTTTTTGCCTCTTTTTATTTGTTGGGGAGACAACGGCCGTTCAAGCCCAATCTGCCTCAGCAATTTTTCAGTCAGTCAACCAGTTTCGTCTCAATAACGGGTTGATCCCCTTTCAATACAGCAATGCCCTGGCTTCTGCCGCCCAGAACCAGGCTAACTTCATGGCAGCCAATACAATCTTCACCAGCCACGTCGGGGCTGGCGGGTCTACGCCGCAAAGTCGGGCAGCGGCAGCTGGTTACGTCGGGCGCGTGAGCGAAAACATTGTTGGGGGCACCGGTATGACTGCTGCCAGAGGCCTTACCTGGTGGACCAATAGCCCCGTTCATTACAACACGCTTATCACCAGCCGTTACCAGGAAGCGGGCACGGGGTTTGCCACCAATGGCAACGAAAATTTTTATGTTCTGGTCGTGGGGCAACCATCCGATGCCCCACCTCCCCCAGAGGCAGATCCCAGTCCAGCGCCCTTGTTTATAACCCCAATCACCCTCGCCCAGCCGGGAGAAGATGGCTCGATTGTACATGAGGTGTTAGAAGGGCAAGCGCTCTGGTCATTGGCCGCCCACTATGATACGCCGCTCTCCGATCTACTTCTGTTCAATAGCTTGCCAGCCGATGCGGTTGTTCACCCAGGGGACCGCATCACTATTCAGCTGGCGGCAGGGCAAGCGCCACCGCCCACGCCCACCCCACCCACCATGCATACCGTTTTGGCAGGCCAATCTCTTTGGTCAATTGCCGTGCAATACAATGTAAAGCTGGGAGATATTTTGTGGCTGAATAGTTTGCCGGAAGACGCGATTTTACAGCCGGGGGAACTGGTGCGGGTACGCCTGGCTCCCGATGAAGCGCCACCCCCTACAGCAACCCCCATATTGCACCATTCGGTGCGTAGTGGCCAAACCCTCTGGGAGATTGCTTTGACCTATAATTTAAGCCTGGACGCCCTGCTCACCTTAAATAATCTCGACCAAGATGCTCTGTTACAGCCCGGTGACCAGCTGCTGGTGCGGCAGGCGCCAGCCGCGCCAACGATATCACCCACAGCAGCCTTGCCGACCGCAACGCCGCCAATCCCCACGCCGACACACACGCCAGAGGCCCTAAGTACGGCCGTTTCCGCCGTCG
>CBDUOF010000273.1:0-7811 GCA_965368765.1 uncultured Anaerolineae bacterium
TGGAAGCCCAAACCCGCCTGGTGGATTTCATCAACTTTGAGGTAGATAGGATGAGTATGGCCAATTCCGTTGAGGCACGACCCCCCTTTCTGGATCACAAGCTGTGGGATTATTGCGCCACGCTGCCGCCTAAGTTCAAACTTAATGCCGCGATGAACAAAGTATTGCTGCGCCGGGGGATGAAAGATTTCTTGCCAACGGCCGTTGCCCACCGCCCCAAACAAGGACTCGCCACTCCCCATGCCGCCTGGTGGCGCAGCACAAAACTCCCCGCCTGGGCAGAAGAATGCCTTCAGCCAAACTCACTACGCAAAACTGGCTATTTTAATATTGAAACGGTAAAAAAATTGCGGGACGCGCATCGGAACGGCCGTGCCGACCACAGCCGCATCCTCACCGGCATTCTTACCACTCAGCTTTGGCATCAAGAAATGGAGATTAGCGATTGAAAGTGCTGACGTATAACCTCGAACTGGGCGGGCGCGCGCAGCTAGACGCCATTCATGAGGTCCTCGCCCACATCAACGCCGACGTCATCGGACTCACCGAAGCGGATGATCACGAAGTGGTAAAAATTTTGGGCGAACGGCTGGAACTACACCATGCCTGGGGCAAAGGCAGTGGCGAACGGCACATCGCCTTGCTCTCTCGCTACCCGATCCAGCGGTGGCAAATCTACAACCAGCCTCCTCTCACCCAGGCCGCGCTGGAAGCAAAATTAGACCTGCCCGGTGGGCCGCTCACCGTCTACAATGTCCACTTGTTGCCTTTTTTGCTGCTCCCTTTTGAGATTCGTCGCTGGCAGGCGGTGGGCAAACTGCTCGAGATCATTCGCCAGAAGCCACCAACACCCCACCTCATCATTGGCGATGTGAACGCCATTGGCCCCGGCGACCGCGTCTTGCAGCACAAAAATCCAGTCCGAATGCGCCGCCTCATGCTGCTCCAGCTACGCCTCATCTTCCACCTGGCCATCCCCCGGCTGCTGCGCGCAGGCTACACCGACTGCTTCCGCCACCTGCACCCCGATGAAGACGGCTTCACCTGGTGGACCATTAATCCCACCACGCGATATGACTACATCTTCGCCGACCGCCAACTGCTGCCCAAGCTACCAACGTGCCGCGTTGTCACTGACCACCCGGCCATTCGCCACGCCTCCGACCATTTCCCTCTGCTAGCTACATTCGATTTGTAGCCTGGATTTCTAAAACTTGTGCCGGGCAACATTTGTTGGCGTAAAGACCGTGTGGCTACACCCTCGGCCAGGCTACTCAGTCGCGATATCGACAAACGTGGTCATGCCCCAGCGCAACGGTAAGTCGGCCGTTTCTGCCACAGAAATAGTCACAAGATAGACAACGTCGCCGCGTGACAGGGTAGGAACCTGACTAACGGCCGTTACCACGCCATTCAGGGCCACATCCGGCAGCGAATCCACCCGGACGGTAACCAAAGCACCGTCTGCTACCAACGCCACATCCAGTTCCGTTAAGTCCACCGTTTCAATCTGCCATTTATCTAGGCTTGCCAAGGTAACAGCAGGTAATCCTGGCGCAACAAACTCGCCTCCATTGGGCGAAACCGAGACAACGACGCCATCAAATGCAGCCCGCAGCCAGGTGCGTTCCAAAGCCAACTCTGCAAATTCCACCCCGGAAGCTGCCAGCATGACGGCCGCCTCTGCCTGCGCCATCCCAGCCGCTGCCTGCTGAATTCGCACCTCTGCTTGCAGTACACCCACCTGCGCCTGCTGCACGGATACTTCCGCCAGACGAACTTGCTCCGGCGTCGCCCCGGCGAGGAGCAAATCCAGTTGCGCCTGGGCAATGGTACGATTCGCCTCTGCCAGACCGACAGCAGCGTTCGCCGCCTGCCGCTGTGCAGTGGTTGCCCCCGCTTGCAGGGCATCGAGCATTGCCTGAGCCGCTTCACGATTCAATCGCGCTGCGTTCAATTGCTGACGCGTCTGCTCCTCTACCGGGCCAAAGAGTGGACAAACCTCTCCTTGCACGGTGTCGAAGCAACCGTCCAAAATAGCCTGATAGGCCTGCTCCAATCGCTGAACCTCAGCCTGTGCCGACGAAACGGCCGCTTGAGCCGCCAATATGTCGGACTCATCCGCAATGTTCAAGGCAACATCGCGATTGCCCGCTGCCTGAGAGACGATGGCCTGCGCCGCAGCCACCTGGCTTTCCGCGGCGGTAATTTGTTCCTGCTGTGGGCCAGCCTGCACCAACGCCAGATTTGCTTGCGCAACGATCAGCTGAGCCTGTGCTGTTTGAACGGCCGTTTCGGCCAAACGCTGCTCATTTTCTGCCGCCAACAACCCACTTTGCACCGTCGCCAGCCGCGCCTCGGCTTGCTGTAAACCAAGTTCCGCCGCCGCCGGGTCCAATTGCAGAAGCGGATCACCTGCCTGCACCCCATCACCCTCGGCTACAAAAACCGTTTCGACCGTGCCACCAATCTGGAACGAAAGCGATACCTGTTCTTGCGGCACCACCTGCCCCTCGGCAGACACGATGTCGGCGGTGGTTTGGGCTTGAACTGACATGGTGACATACAGAGTTACACAAATGAGGCACAGCGTTGTACAGAGAACTCTCCGTGTAACGCTGGGGAATCTCTGCGCCCCTCGGTGTTCCTTCTTCTTCTCAAACATTCTCATTTGCTCCCCCTCACTGATTCCGCTCAATGGTGATAAACACCGACATTCCCCAACGCAGCGGCAAATCGCTCTCTGGCAAGGCCAACGTCACCACGTACGTCTGGTCACCGCGCACTTCCGCCGCCAGCTCGGCAATCTCCACCACGCGCCCGGTGAGCGCCTGGTCGGCGAACGCATCTACCTGCACCTGAGCCAGATCATCCCGCGCAATAGCCACCACGTCGGCCTCGATCAGGTCACTGGTTTCTACCTGCCAGACAGACAAATCAGCCACGATCGCCACCGGCTGACCAGCTCTGATTGTCTCCCCGACGGTCACCAATATATCGGCCACGGTGCCAGCAAAGGGTGCCAGCAGGGTCCGTTTCTGTAAGGCCAGCCGCGCCGTCTCGACCTGAACTTGAGCTTCGGCAACGGCCGTTTCTGCCTGGGTGACATCCGTTTCCGCCTGCTGCACCTGAAGTTCGACCTCAGCCAGCCGCCCTTGCGCCACGTTTACCTCGGCGTCAGCCACAGCGACCCTCTCTGCCTGGGTGCCCGCCTGCAGCAAAGCCAATTCTGCTTCGGCTGCAGCCCGTTCATTTTGGGCAGCCTGCACGCCGCCAAACGCCACGACCTGTTCTGCACTTGTCGCCCCGGCCTGCGCCTCGGCCAATGCCGCCTGCGCCGCCTGCAAATTCGCTGCGGCTGCATTCAATTGCAGCTGAGCCTGCGTCCGCTCTTCGCCTCCTGCCGCCTCATCCTGAATAATGGGTTCGTAGATTTGGCGCGCTGTGGTGTAAGCGGCCTCTGCAGCCGCCACGCCTGCCGCCAACGCCTGAAGCTGAGCCGCACTGCTGCCCTCTAATATGACGCTTTGGTTGCCACTGGCTACATTGACGTTTGCTTCCGCTGCCCCTACCAGCGCTTCCGTTAGCGCCAGTTGGGCCGTCGTAGGATCGGCTGCCAGCAGGTCAAAATTTGCCGTTACGGCGGCCACGCCCACTTCGGCCCCCGCAACGGCCGTTTCTGCCGCCAACACCCCTGCTTGCGCCAGAATCACATTCGCTTCCGCCTGGGCCAACGCTGCTTCTGCCTGGCGCAGGGCAATCTCCTGTTCGGTCGTGTCCAACAGCAGCAAGGGCGTGCCCTTTTCCACGAAATCGCCTGGCGTCACCGCCAAAGTAGTAATAACGCCACTGCCTTCAAATGTTAAACTTGCCTGGGCAAGCGGCACAATGCGCCCTTCTGCATTGATAGTCGCCGATACGATTTGACTAGCGGAGGGATTAGAAACGGCCGTATCGCCATCTGCTTCTGACACCGGAGCCAAAAATGCTAAATATCCCCAATATCCCGCCCCACTCAGCACAATTACTGTCACAATTGAAATCAATAGCCGCTTTGTTGTCATCAAAAATATTCACCTCGTACGCTTTATTATCTCAACACCCCACCTAATGGCAACAAAAAACTGCCATTCGCCTGGGCGAATGGCAGTCTAAAGGAGAACACAAACTAACTAGAAAGCAATGTCTAATCGTACGGCACCGATGCAGACCGCATTCCATAATCGGCAGAATAAGAGCTTAAAACGCGCATATAGTTCGCTCTTTCAAAGGCAGCGGGCTCAGCGCAGTTAATCTGGCTCAAGCTGCCCCGCAACTGATCGATGGATTCATATTCATTCTCTTCTAACCAGGTGGCGATGCCATCCCGCAGGACGCTGAGCCGCCCCACCCCGTTGCGCAAAAGTTCAGAGGCAACCATAGTTACAGACGCCCCGGCGGCAATGCCTTTAAGTACATCGGTTACGTTGTGAACGCCAGAGGTAAGCGCAAAATCGGTTTGGAGACGGCCGTATAAAATGGCAATCCAGCGCAGCGGCAGCCGCATTTCAGTCGAATTACTCAATACCAAGTTGGGAACCACTGCCAGCTGCTCCAGGTCTAAATCGGGCTGATAGAACCGATTAAACATCGCTAACCCATCAGCACCGCCCTCAACCAGCCGCTTGGCCATGTTGCCCATCGCGCTAAAATATGGACTCAGCTTCATGGCTACCGGAATCGACACCACAGACTTGACCTGCGCCAAAGCATCCAGGTACAGCGCCTCAACCTCAGCGCTGGACTCCTCCAAATTGGTCGGGAGATAATAGATATTTAATTCAAGCGCATCGGCACCCGCTTGCTCAATATCGCGCGCATAGCGCATCCACCACCCAGTCGATACGCCATTTAAGCTGGCAACAACCGGGATGGATAGGGACTCTTTTGCCCGACGAATGTGATTCAAATAGACATCCGGCCCGTGCTTAAACTCAGGCGCTTCTGGAAAATAATCCAGCGCCTCAGCAAAGCTATCTATCCCCTGGAGCAGATGCTCATTCAGCGTGTGGCTTTCCTGCAAAATCTGCTCCTCAAACAACGAGTACAGCACAATCGCGCCCGCTCCAGCATCCTCCATTTGGCGCATCCCTTCAAGTGTTCTTGAGAGGGGCGACGAGGACGGTACCAGCGGATTTTCTAATTCCAGACCCAAATAATTTGTCTTTAAGTTCATATCAACCTCCTGCAAAGCTTATCCACAGATTACCTAGATTTTGCGACTGGCTTTTCAGAGCGCAAGAATCTGTGTAATCTGCGGATACTCTTCTAAAAATTACTCTGATTTGCTATCTTTGCCAGCCAACTGGTGGATGTGATCCCAGCGATCCACGACATCTTGCTTTGCCAACTCCAGCAGCCGTTCAGCAGCCTGCGGATTACTTTGCTGCAAGATACGGTACCTTCCTTCGCGATAAATGTAGCTTTCCAGCGACTGCTTTGGTTCACGACTGTCCAAATTAAATGGATTTTGTCCCGCCCGAGCTAAATCTGGATTAAAGCGGTAGAGTGGCCAGTGACCGCTGTTAACGGCCGCAGCTTGCTGTTCCAGACCAAACTTCATATCGTAACCGTGAGCAATACAATGGCTGTATGCAATGATCAGTGAGGGGCCATCGTACGCCTCAGCTTCCTGGAAGGCGCGAACCGTCTGGGCATCTTTCGCGCCAAAGGCCACGCGCGCTACATAAATATTGCCATAACTGATGGCTAACAATCCAAGATCCTTCTTAGGCATTGGCTTGCCGGCGGCGGCAAATTTGGCCACCGCTCCACGCGGCGTCGCCTTGGACATTTGGCCACCAGTGTTGGAGTAAACTTCCGTATCCAAAACCAGCACATTAACGTTGCGCCCTGATGCCAAAACGTGATCCAAACCGCCAAAACCAATATCGTAGGCCCAGCCATCACCGCCCACAATCCAGACATCCTTCTTTACTAAAATGTCTGCCATGCTGAGCAAGTTGGCCAAACGGCCCTGAATATTTCCAACACCGTTTTCTTTGCCAGACAGCAAGTTTTTGATGCGCGCTTTCAGCTCTTCAACGCGGCCACGCTGGGCTTCAATGTCAGTTTCCGTCACCTGGTCGGCATACAGAATGCCATCAACCAGGACGGTTCCCAAGACGTCCCGCATTTCACGAAGTGTATTGGTAGCCGCTTCTAGTCGCTGATCCAGCGCCACCCGCATCCCCATGCCAAACTCAGCGTTGTCTTCAAAGAGAGAGTTTGACCAGGCGGGGCCACGGCCGTTCTCGTTTTGAGCCCAAGGTGTTGTTGGCAAATTACCGCCGTAGATGGACGAACAACCCGTTGCGTTGGCAATGAGCGCCCGGTCGCCAAAAAGACGACTGAGCAAGCTAAGATAAGGTGTCTCACCACAGCCAGCACAAGCCCCGGAGAACTCAAACAGAGGCTCCAGCAATTGATTGTACTTCACCTGGTTCAACGGAATTGTGGTGCGATCCACTTTGGGTAAGTCCAGGAAAAATTCCCAATTTTCCCGCTCCGGTTCCCGCAAGGGTGCCTGCGGTGCCATATTGATCGCTTTGAATTTCGGCTGCCGCTTGTTTTTTACCGGACAAACCTCCACACAAAGCGTACAGCCCGTACAATCTTCTGGGGCGACCTGTAGGCTAAATGCCTGTCCTTTAAACTCTTTATAGCGCGCCTCGGTGGATTTGAAGGTCGCCGGGGCATTTTCCAGCTTGGCCGGATCAAAGACTTTCATCCGAATAACCGAATGTGGACAAACAAAGGCACATTTGCCACATTGAATACAGATGTCGGGATCCCATACAGGTATTTCGGTCGCGATGTTGCGCTTTTCCCATTTGGTCGTCCCGGTTGGGTACGTGCCGTCGACGGGCAGGGCACTAACGGGCAACTCGTCGCCAAGCCCTTCAATGATTCGAGCGGTAACGGATTGGATAAATTCTGGCGCGTAGTCTGGAACGATAGACGGCCGTTCAAAAGTACTTGTGGCCGTTGCAGGAACAGGAACCAGATGCAAGTGGGCCAGCGCCGCGTCTACCGCCGCGTAGTTTTGTTCAACAACTGCCTCGCCACGCTTACCATATGTCTTTTTAATCGCTGTCTTAATCGCGTCAATCGCTTCATCCGTTGGCAGCACGCCGCTGAGGGCAAAGAAACAGGTCTGCATAATGGTGTTGATGCGGCGACCCATCCTGGTTTCCTTGGCCACCTGAAAGGCATCCACGACGTAAAACTTCAGATTTTTGTCAAGGATGGTTTGTTGTACGCTGCGCGGCATATGGTCCCAGACATCGTCCGGCCCATAAGGGCTATTCAACAAGAAAGTGGCACCCGGTGCAGCCAGACGCAGCACATCATACCGTTCCAGGAAGGTAAACTGATGACAGCCAACAAAGCTGGCACTGCTAATCAGGTACGGGGCGCGAATTGGCTCCTTGCCAAAGCGCAAATGAGAAACCGTAACGGAACCTGCCTTTTTGGAGTCATAAACAAAGTAGGCCTGGGCATGGTTGGGAGTGTCTTCACCAATAATCTTGATGGAATTTTTGTTGGCCCCAACGGTGCCGTCTGAACCGAGCCCGTAGAAAACGGCGCGCACCATGTCATCGCTTTCGATGTCAAATGTTTTATCCCAGGTCAGGCTGGTATGGGTCACGTCATCATTGATGCCTACCGTGAAGTGATTCTTCGGCTGGGGCTTCGCCAGCTCATCGAACACGGATTTGACCATGCCAGGGGTGAATTCTTTGGAAGAAAGGCCATATCGTCCACCAATG
>CBDUOF010000274.1:0-7749 GCA_965368765.1 uncultured Anaerolineae bacterium
GTGATAGTCAGGCGGGATCTGGATCGAGTAGACATCAAACTACCTCCGTTTGGGTTATGGTTGCTCACTCTCCAAAGCACGCTGTTTGGCAGAGCAAATTTTACTGGCTTACGGCCGTTTTTGGCTAGGGTTGCGGGATGATGGTTTACGATGGTGGTGTCGTGGAAACAGAACCGTATCACAAGAACATTCTATGAAAGACAGGGTAACATGAATAAAGATTATGCGTCAATAGAAGGCCATCTAAAAAGAGTTCTGCTTTTTGAGCCACCTGCCGGTTGCATTTGCCCTGAAGTGTCAACTGATTCCGAGGATCAGTTCAAGCTGCTTGCTTCCAACTTGTTCACATAAATAGTACAAACAGCTCAAGCCCAGAACATAACATGGACAAAATATTGACAAATTCGGTGCGCTCATGTACAATTCACCCTATTCTGACTACTTTGCATCGCTACCCGTAACCTAATTTAATGAGCAAAAAATATCGGCAACTGCTTTTCTGAAGGGAGAATATTATGGATATGGAAAACAATCACCAAAAAAACCAGCGCATTCTGGTGACGGGCGTCACGGGCTACATTGGGGGCCGGCTGGTGCCACAGCTGCTGGATGCCGGATATGTGGTTCGCGTGTTGGTGCGCGGCAGCGCCAGCCGCCTGGAAAATCGCACCTGGTTTAAGCGCGTCGAGGTGGCCGTTGGCGATGTACTTGAGCCAGATTCCTTAGATACTGCCCTGAAAAATGTCGACGCCGCCTACTACCTAATCCACAGCATGAGCGGTCACGATGAGTTTAGCCAGCGAGACAGGGAAGCGGCCCAAAACTTTGCCCGAGCCGCTGCAGCGGAAGGCGTAGCCCAAATTATTTATCTGGGTGGCCTGGGAAACCCAGAATCGAATTTATCTAAACATTTGCGTTCCCGGCAAGAAACGGGTGACGCGTTACGCCAGTTTAACGTACCCGTCACTGAATTTCGGGCAGGCATGGTCGTAGGGTCTGGAAGTTTATCTTTTGAAATGCTGCGCCACCTCACCGAGCGGCTGCCAGCAATGATTGCCCCCCGTTGGGTGTACACTAAAACGCAGCCTATTGCTGTGCGTGACGTACTTAGTTACCTGACGGCCGCTTTAAACACCCCCGACAGCAAAGGGGAAATCATTGAAATCGGTGGCTCCAGCGTTTTGACCAATGCGGCCATGATGCAGACCTATGCACGGGTGCGTGGCTTAAAGCGCCTGATCATTCCAGTCCCTGTTCTGACACCCCGCCTTTCCTCTTATTGGGTTCACTGGATGACGCCTGTACCGGCAGCTGTTGCCACCCCCCTCATTGAGGGCTTGCGGAATGAGCTAATTGTCCAGTCAACGAAGGCAAAAACAGTTTTCCCCAATATTGAACCGCTAGATTATGAGACGGCCGTTCGCCTGGCCCTGAAACGGCTGGATGGCCATCACATCGAGACCTTGTGGACCGATGCGCTAGCCTCCAGCCAGGGGGATGTCTCGCCCGTCTTCTTCACCCAGGAACAGGGCATGCTGATTGAGCGACGCAGCAAGCCTGTTGCGGCAACGCCCGATGCCGTCTATCGGGCTTTTGCCAGCCTGGGCGGCCGTCGTGGCTGGCCACCGTACACCTGGCTATGGCAAATTCGCGGCGCCCTGGATCGTTTGGTAGGTGGTGTTGGCATGCGGCGCGGACGACGCCATCCAGAAACGCTGCGGCACGGCGAAGCACTGGACTTTTGGCGGGTGGAAGCTATTGAACCGCCGCGGCTCTTACGGTTGCGTGCAGAAATGAAGCTGCCGGGTCACGGCTGGCTTCAATTCGAGGCCAATAAACGTGACGATGATTTCACGGAGCTGGTGCAAACGGCATTTTTTGCTCCCAAAGGGTTGTGGGGTCTTATTTATTGGTATGCAGTGTATCCACTGCATGGCCTCATCTTCTCAAAAATGATCGATGCCGTTGCCGACGCTGCTGAAAATCCATCGCAGAACATAGTTACAAGCAATATTTAGGACCAATCTGAAGTCCAAATGACAACCGGATAAGGAGTAATTTACATGAACATTAGCCCACGAATGATCAGGGCATCTATTTTAGCTGCCGCTGCAATTTCTTTTCTACTCTCGATTTTTCTTTGGTTTAGCGGTGCCAAGGAGCAGGGGATTTTTGTCGGTATTTGGGTCCCATCCATTTTGAGCTTTGGTGCCCTGATGCTGTCTGGGAGAGTACACAATGAGTGATGGATTTATTTTTGCCTGGGGCTTGCTAGCCTTTTTGCTCGCCGTTGGCCCTTTAACCATTGCAGCTTACAAAGATTTCAAGCGAGGTTCTCGTTAAAGAAACCTGTGAATGAGTTCCCAAAAAGCTTCTTGCGAGACCGCTGGCATTTATCCAGCGGTCTCGCTTTTAAGTTTATGAACCCAGCGTGGCGGGGAAAATAAATTCTCGATAGGCGTCATCGGCGCCGGTGGAGAGACGCAGCTGCACGTCGCCCGGTTCGGCGGTGGCAGGCGGGGTCAGGCTGGTCTCCCAGTAACCAAACCGGTCGGGCACAGCCGTTTCCCTGGCAATGACCGTTTCATCCTGAACCAATTCAACCTGAATCACCCCCTCAATGGGATTAACGGCCGTCCCAATAACGAGGGCCGCTTGGCCTGGAATGAACCGAAGCAGGGTTGGATCCCATACTGTAAAAATGTTCGCCCGCTCATCGGAGGCGGTAACCAGCGTGAGGAATTGGTCGCTGGACCAGGCCACCTCTGGATTGTTGTTCATCAGGCCGCCTGTCGTGACGCGCAGTCGAGCGGTGTCACAATCGGCTGCGGCCGTCTCTGGCAAAATGATCTGGGCACGCCACGGACCATTTCCAGCTGCAAACTCAATCTGCGCCAGTAAATTGGCGTCGCTGTCTGCCGGGCAGCCAAACAGGCCCACCTGAATCTTGCCATCAATCAAATTGCGACTCTCGCCGCTGATAAGCAGCGTTTGTCCCGCTACAACAATCTCGCTGCGCAACGGCTGATTGACCGTAACAATGGTCGTGGCTTCATCTTCCGCCAGCCGCAACGTGACCGGAACCGCATAGTCTGCCCCTGCAACGCGAACGTGCAGTGTGGCTGGCCCGGTACGGCGCGGATGCAGCTGCGCGGTGAGCTGCCAATTGCCTGTCGCGGATTCGACGTCGGCAAAGCCAACCATTGTTTCGCCATTGCTGGCGCTGCCCGCGGCAACCAGCTCGACTTCCAGCCGCTGGCTGGGCACAGGATTTACCGTCCCGCTGAAGGTGAAGTCCCGAGCAACGGTCATCAGCTGGCCAGGCTGGGGGCTGTCTATAGTGATGGTGTAGCTGACGGGTTCGGTGGGAACGGCCGTTGGCTCAGCCGTCGCTACAGTTTCCGGAGTGTCTGTTGGATTTTCTACCGGGACAGTTGTGGCCTCTGCTGTTTCACCCGTTGTGGTTGGATCAACGGGAAGGGCCGTTGCCACTGCTGTTTCATCTACCACAACCGCGATAGTGGTGGGGCTGCGGTCAGGTGCTGGCGTCTCTTCTGCACAGGCTGCCACGCCTAAAAAGAGAAAAAACGCCAGCCACGTGGCGCTAAGAAATGTTCGCTTCATGAAGCTTCTCCTGCTAAGGCAAATAAAGATAGTGACAGCATAGCAGGTTGGCCAAACGTTGCCCTACGCCAAGCTGACGACAGGGTAACGAATGCTCGGCAATACGGCCGTTATGCACCCCCAACTGCTTGCACTATAATTGGCCTGCTTCCCAAAACAAGACCGCCGCAATTAGCACGCTGTTCCTTGCGGTTACAGACAAATGAGGTTGGTATGAAATTTGATGTCACCCTGCTTTCCCACGACTTACACGAAATGCGCCATGTTGCCCAAACGGCCGAATCCCTCGGTTTCGCTGGCTTGTGGACGGCCGAAACCAGCAATGACCCCTTCTTGCCGCTGCTGCTCGGGGCGGAGCACAGCCAAATGTTGCAGCTGGGTACAGCAATCGCCGTTGCATTCCCGCGTAGTCCAGCTATTTTGGCGCACATGGCCTGGGATTTGGCCAAATTTAGCAACGGCCGTTTTATGCTCGGCCTCGGCACCCAGGTGAAGGCTCACAATGTGCTGCGCCTGGGGGCGCGCTGGGACAAGCCACTCAAGCAGATGCGCGAAACCATTTTGGCCGTCCGTGCCTTTTGGGACTGCTGGCAAAATGGCGGGCCGCTGGACTTTGCCGGGGAATATTTCAAGCTCCAGCTCATGACGCCATTTTTCAATCCTGGTCCCATCGACCATCCCCACATTCCCATTTACATTGCTGCTGTCAACAAGGGAATGCTGCGGCTGGCGGGGGAGCTGTGCGATGGGGTGCACATCCATGCCCTGCACTCAGTGAAATATTTGCAGGAATTTGCCATGCCCCACATCGAAGCTGGCTTGCGGAAGAACGGCCGTTCCCGCGACGACATTTCCCTGAATACGGCCGTTTTTGCCATTCCAACCGACGACTCAGCCTATGCGCAATGGGCTGAAGCCCATGTTAAACAGCAACTCTCCTTTTATATGAGCACACCCGCCTATCGCGTCATCTTGGCAATGCACGGCTGGGAGGCCACTTCCCGCCAGTTAGGCGAAATGGCACGCGGCGGCCAGTGGGCCGAGATGCCCACCCTCATCACCGATGAAATGCTGGATGTGATGGCTGTGCGCGGGCGTTGGGCAGACCTGCCTCAAATCATTGACCAGAAATACGGCCGTCTGCTCGATCGTGTCAGCTACTACCTCCCATTTATTCCCGGCCAGCATGATACCGGCTGGCAAGCCACCATCCAAGGATTTAACAGCTTATGAAAATCACCCCGTTTGCCACCGAACAGTTCTTTGAAAAGTATGAATTCAACACCCCGCACCAGCTGTGCAACTCCGACTGCGAAACCGTCACCGTGGCAGAACTGCTGGAAATGGCAGACGTCTCTCTGGCCGAACTGGGCCAGGTCTCCCTGGGCTACACCGAATCGCAGGGCAACCCGCAACTGCGTGCGGCCATCGCTGCCAGCTACGACACCGTTGCCGCCGACGACATCGTCATCCTGGGCACACCTGTTGAAGGGATTTACCTGGCTGCTCGCGCCCTGCTGGAACCGGGCGATGAAGTGATTGTGCTCACCCCTGCTTACGACGCGCTGATTAATTTATTTGAGCATGTTGCCGGTTCAGTCAACGTGAAAAAGTGGCAGTTCCAGCCGACGGCCACTGGCTGGACGCTTGATTTTGATGAGCTGGCGACACTTGTCACGCCCCGCACAAAACTATTGGTCTTGAACTTTCCTCACAACCCTACCGGGTTTTTGCCCACGCCAGGCCAGCTCAACCAGTTGGTGCAGCTGGCGGAGGAGCACAAGTTGTGGCTCTTTTACGATGAGATGTATTACGGCCTGGTTCACTCCGGCACGCTGCCTATCCCTTCAGCAGCCGACGTGAGCCAGCGGGCGGTGGTGCTGTCTGGCCTCTCGAAAACGTACGGGCTGCCCGGCCTGCGCACTGGGTGGTTGGTCATTCAGGATGAAGAGCTGCGGCAAAATGTGATGAACTGGAAGTTCTACACCAGCATCTGTCCCCCGGGACCGTCGGAGTTTTTGGCGCTGGCGGCCTGGAAAGTTCGAGAACAGTTACGGCAGAAAAGCGTCGCCCAAATTGAGCAAAATCTTGCGCTGGCAGAGGCGTTTTTTGACCGTTGGCCAGCACTGTTTGTCTGGAAACGGCCGTTAGCCGGTTCCGTCGCCCTGGTGAAAATGAATGTTGTCTCGGTGACCCAGCTTGCCACGCAAATGGCTGAAGAGGCTGGCGTCCTTATCCACCCTGCAACCACCTTGGGCAGCGACGACCATCATATGCGCATGGGGTTCGGGCGGAAAGGGTTCGCAGAGGCGCTGAACTGTTTCGAGGCCTATTTGCGACAGCATTTGGCCACCGCCAAATAGCGGATAGGCGAAGCAAACAGCGTTAAGTATCCTTTAAGACATGTAAAGATAGCGAGAATTTCCCCCCTTTCGCGGGTTTACAGGGCACAAATGTTCCGCATTAACTGCTATACTGCAACGCATGAATTCCCAGGGGACAATCCATGCCAGCTTCTGAACCCTCGCGCCATTGGCAGCTCCAGAAGCATCATCAAATTTTGAATCAGGATAGCCCAACGGCCTTTGCCCAGCTATCTGAAATCGCGCTGCCTTATCTTGTGTCGTATCTAAAGAAGGAGTTTTATCAGGTCGAAACCCATTTGCAGGAAACGGCCGTCATCGACTGCCTCCTTACCTACCTGGCCGCCCCCGAAAAGTACGATCCTGAAAAACTCACCCTGTTTGCCTATCTGCGTATGGCCGCCCGCCACGATTTACTCAATGCCATTGATCGTAACAAACGCCAGGGACGGCCGTTGCTAGATATTGATGAACCGTCCATTCAGGAGCAATTGGCGCAATTTGACGCAACAGAGTTCGACCCTGACTATCTGGGAACGTGGCTAGGCCCAGACACCTCTGCGTCGCGTCAGGCAGTGCTGCACCGCTTTGAGCAAGAGCTCAACAGCACGGATCGACAGCTTTTTCTGCTTATGCTCAATGGGGTGCGTGAAACTGAACCGTATGCTGATATCTTGCAGGTGTCCCAACTTCCTGTGGCGGAACAAAGGCGCGACGTCAAGCGAGCCAAAGATCGCCTGATCAAAAAGCTAAGCCGCTATGTAAAACGTCAGACCGTGTGAGTTTACTAGAGCAATCGGCAACGCTTAGCGCAATTTTGCCTTTGAAATGTGGTTGCCCAATGCTAAAGAGCCATGTCCCAAACGATTAAAAATTATCATTAGTCGCCAAATTGTGGCCTACTAGCAACGAGTTTGTCGAACTTTGCTGTTCGCCTCGGTATTAAGTAATAGATGAACACGTATACGAAAGGCCAACCAAAATGACGAGTCAAACATTATTTCAATTAGCCCAACGCGCCGCAGCAGACACTTCGCTCATGGCGCATCTCATTCAAAAACAGGCAGTGCAGGAAAATGTCTGCTGGGAAGCATTAGCCGATCGGCTAGAGATGAAACCAGCCAAGCTGGCGAAACTGGCTTTATGCAAAAAACCCCGCGAATCATTTTTTGCAAATGATGTCGCCCAGATTGTGGGCTATTCAGGCATTAACCGTGTAGTGTTGCTGCACCTGCTGGATTGCACCAAACGGGGCACAGTCCTCAAAAAACAGGTTCAAACCCCGGCAATGCCTGTTGTGAAACAGTCAAATGGTAGATTTTCGCCAGGTAGACGAACCTTCTCTTTCGGCTTCGTTGCGATACTGCTTGTGCTTCTGGTTGGCGTGTTTGCAATGGCACAGCCAGGTGGCTCAGAAGCCACATTGGTGGTCACGGCGGGCGAAGTGGTGGTAAATCAGGCTGGGGACGCCCTTTTTGCGGGCACAAGCAATTCGGCCGTATCCAGTGGCGATATTGTCACTGTCTCCGAGGGAGATACGATCCGCTTGAGCGAAACGGCCGTAGCGCAGCTGCGTCTACAGGATGGCAGCACGGTTGATCTTGCCGGCGGAACGGTGCTGTCTGTGGCTGAACTGGTCTCAACGGACGACAGCTACCGAGTTCAGCTGGACTTACTGTCGGGCAGAGTGCTCAATCGCGTGGTGCGCTTGTTGAAGCCTGAGGATGCGTTTGAGATTAAGACACCTGCTTCCACGGCTTCC
>CBDUOF010000275.1:0-7588 GCA_965368765.1 uncultured Anaerolineae bacterium
AGCGAGGATAGGGGTAAATGGCAAAAAAAGAGCCTTGCCGAAGCAAGACTCTCGCTAAGTCAGGATTGGCAATCTATCTTGTGAATCAGTCAACGACCGATACAAGCATGATTGCCAATCCTGAGCCTGATGAACTAAGGTGTTACATGAATCCCATCTGTGATTTCACTGCCAAACCCATTGGCCGAGCCGTCCCAGAAGAGTGAGAAGGTGCAGCTGGTGCTGCTGCCTGGCGTACTGCCAGCACAGACAAAGATGTCTGAGCCGTCGCCTGAAAGTCCGCTGACGCTGAAGGCGCCTTTTGCTGTCAAGTAGATGTTATTTGCGTTATCTACCCAGGTGCCCCCAGTCTCTTCACTGCCGGAGTTGTTCAAGCCAACGTCGGAGCCATCAAAGTACATGGCCCAGGTGCCGCTCGTGGTGCTGCCTAGCGAGGTGGCAGTAAAGGCCAGTAAATCTTCGTCAGCGTCACCCGATACACCGCTTACGCTGGGATTGCCGGTGGTGCTGATGAGCAAACGGCCGTCTGGCGCAATACCAATCGCATCCACATCTTCGCTGTTCGACGTAAGTCCCACATCGGAGCCGTCAAAGTACATAGAGAAGGTTCCCGCTGTCGTACTGCCTGTCGAGGTGGGTGTGAACCGCACAATGTCAGAATCATCAACCGAGCCAACGTTGGGGATGGTTGTTGCCCCGACAAAGCTCAGCAGTACGCTACCGTCGGACATGATGTAAAACGCATCCACATCGCGTGAGCCGCTGCCGCTCAAACCGATATCAGAGCCATCAATAAACATGGCCCAGGTACCGCTGCCCGTATCGTAAGACAGGATATCTTCATCGGCAAACGAGACACCGCCAACAGTGCCGCCGCTCGTAGAGCTGACATACACGATCGCTGCCCCTCCAGGTTCCGGGGTATTGGTTGGTGTTGGTGGAATCGGCGTAGCCGTTGGTGGCGGAGGTGCGGTACCTGTGGCTGTTGGTGGCGGCGTGTCCGTGGCTGTCGGTGGAATCGGTGTATCGGTTGGCGTTGGTGGAATACCAGCGGTGCAGACTTCAACGCTCCAGCTGTTCAGCGAACCCGCGTCGGCAGACGTATAGGTATCGTCCACGGTCAAAGTCCAGGTGCCGTTACCGCTGGCACCGTCAAAGGAACTCAACGCCTGGTTCGGCGTAAACGTGCCGTTGATTGTCGGGACGCTGCCTGCACACTCATTTTCAACCGCTGACGCCGCCTCATCGTCTAGCGTCGCCAGGATGTCGTCGCCAGAGCAGCCAAACGTGCTGGCGGGTGCACCAGGTTGGTCGATAATAGTTACATTCGTGCCAAGATGGCTAACGGTGAAGATAAGATCGCCAACCCAGGCATGTGGCATATCGACGCTGACGTTGATGTCGTCAATGGTTCCACTGCCGCTCACATTAATGTTTGAACTGATGGAAGCCGTGCCGTTGGGCAGGCTAATGGGGGTGTCGCTGCTGCTGTATACGGTACAAGACCCAGGAGCAGGCGTGTTAGTGGGGGCTGGCGTATTGGTCGCGGTGGGTGGCGGTGGCGGGGTTGGTGTAGGGCCACTCGTGACACAGCTGGGGAAGGAGTAAGAGCCGATGTAGGTTCCCCAGCGTCCTTGCGTGGTTCCGGTATTTTTGCTGTATTCACCCAGATACCAGAAGGTTAGCCCATTGGGGTCAATCGTCATTTCTGTGTAGTCACCCCAGCGGCGTGGCGCTGCTGTTTCAAAAGAAGTGTAGGAAATTTCACCGGCCTTCAACAGCACTTCTGCCTGTAACGTGCCTGCCGCATCGGTGGCTTCGCGCCCCGTGACGTAAACACCGGGGAACATGCTCGTGCTGGACTTGGTGTACCCTACAGCCATGTCGTCACAATGATTGACGGCCAAATCGGGGAATTGGCGATATTCGCCACTGCTGCTGTAAACGCCCGCATCGACAACAGTGGCTGTTGCCGGGTTAATTTGGGCCCAGCGCACGCAGTTAACGGTGCCGCCGCCAGGATTACAGCCGATGGTCATGGTGGTCCAGGCATAGCCGTTTCGGTACTCAAAATCTTGCGGCCGCCAGTCATTACCTTGCAGCGTGCCACCGCTAGATTGAGGGAAGGATACGGTGGAAGCGGCCGTTGTGCCTGTGGCAGCATTCAGATCCACGACGCCCACTGTACCAAAGGTGTTGGCACCAAACGGATCGTTCCACGAGTAAATGGTGTGATCTGCGCCGTTGTAACCCGTTTCTGTGATGAAGTAGTGAGGACCGCTGGTTGGCCAGGTGCTCTGGTTCCAGCCGTGCAGGTTGAGCGGTTGGGGCGTGTCGTCGTTGCTGCCCAGATTGACCATTACGGACGAAGCGGCCGTTCCAGCATACATTGCCGCTTTATCAAATGCCCACACGCGGGAATCCAGGAAAGCACTTGTTGTGTTACTGAACATATTGGCGCCCATATAAATTGCATCGTTGCCGATACCTACATGTGGATAATCAAAAAAGATGCTGGCGCTACCAGTGCTAAAAGAGTATAGATTCCAACTGCCAGTGGGATCACCTGTTTGGGAGACAGCCAGGCAGTAATCAGTACCGTCAGCGTCGATGCCTAGCATAAAGCGATCTTCGCGTTCGTCATAGAGAACATTGGGGTCAAAAACGCCGGTGCAGGCTGCGTTGGCGGCCATGAAGCTGGCAAAGGTCGTGGGACCAACCAGGCTGGTGCCGCTCTTGTCATAAATTTCAAAGGCAACATTGACGACTGCGATGACATGATCCGGCCCAACGGCCAGTTCTGGGTCTGGGGGGACGTTGCCACCACCGCCGCAACATTCGGTGTAATCCAGCGAAGCAAAGCTAACGCCGCTGTTAGGAGCCAAGGCACCTGGGCCGCTGGGCGCAAGCTGAACATTTGCACTGCTAGGCAGCTCTAATGCTTCGGCCTGTAGCAGGGCAAGTTCAGCTTCTGGCAAGCGGGTGAAACCTTCTTCAAGATCAATTTCGCCTCGCTGCCAGCGATCGTATTGATTGTTAGGATCGTAAACGCCAGCGGGGATATCTGCCAGGTTCACAGTAATAGGAAATGAGAAACTTTGCTCAACGATTTCGCCTACGGCGTCGCGATCGCCAATATCAACTGGGGCGAAGGCCTGGATGGCTTGCTGCCGTTCGGCCGTTTCGGGAGACGGACCGCTGGCTCGACTAAGGAACCATATGCCGGCAAAAAGCAGGAGCATTAATCCGCCCAAGCGAATTAGCTTTTTAAAAGATTTCATTTTCTTCCTCCAGAAAAGAACTCTTGTTGATGGGTGCGTTGCGATTCTTTTGGCATTTGCGTCCGAACGCAACAACACTCATGGCTTAACCACGGGGTTAAGCTGTGGGATTATTGAAAAAATGATTTACCTGGAATTGGAGGTCCAATTCGGGCAAGTTTGGGAGTTTTATAGCGGGAGTCTCAGGGTGGATGACCGGTTGGGACGATGATACGGCCGTTCGCAGGCGCGTTGCGGCCCTTTTTGGACGATGTACCGGTCAGGTGGCGATACCTCCTTTTACGCAATCAAACCGAAACGGCCGTTTACCTGGCAGTAAATCGTTGGTTGGCTTGCTTACGTCTACCAAACGCAACTAAAAAAGTAACATTCATAAGATCTATGAATGGCTTACTTCTGACGGGGAAGACTGTGACTCAATTGATGGTTAGGGTTCTTTGGTGCTAAGAACCGTCTCGTTTGTATGTTTGGTGGTCGGGACCAGCGTTTTGCTTAGGACTGTGCGTCATTTGCGGCCCAGTTTTCTAATTTCTGGCGGTGACGGCCTTCTAATTTGGTTAACGGCCGTATTGATTTCATCGTTTGGTTGGCTTGCTCAAAACTCATGTTTTCATAGCGCATCAGGTAGGCTGCCAAAATGGTGGCCGAGCGACCTCTCCCTTTGGCACAGTGTACAAGTACGGTACGGCCGTCTTCAATTTGCTGGCGAACAAATGCGACCCCGGCATCGATCATTTCTTCGGACGGAACCGTGACATCTAGCACCTTTAGCTGTTGGTAAGTGATATCATGTTTTTGGTACAGGCGTACGTCATCCTCACGTTCGGCACGAATGTTGAGAACGGCCGTAATGCCATTGTCCAACAGAAATTGATAATCTCGCGCATAGTGGGGCGCTCCACCAAGCCAAAGCTTTGGCGTAATTTCATCAAACCAGCGATGTCCCTGAATCTTTTCATACGTGAAGCGAATGACTGGGAAAAACTTATCAAAAAGCCAATGCAATGGGTTCATAGGCGCATTAGGATAGCTAGAATACCAGTAAAAAGCAACGATAGTCTATAAAAAAGCTGCAAAGTTTTGCCCGGTTGCTGTGACATATGGATAGATATCCGGTTAAAATCAGCCGAAATTCTACAAAAAGGCTATTTTAATTAACATAACCACAAAACGTTAACACTTTTTTAATCGTCTATGGGTCAAAATCGTTTATCCTTGCCGCTTTGTCGGTCGCTTTGGCAACGTTGTTAATGCTTTGTTGATGAAACGGCCGTATCCTGTCACACTCATACTGTTATTGTGAGGATTTATGACTTTAAGCAAAAATGAGATTTCCACGCCCGCCTGGCGCGCCCAACTGGCGCAATCCTGGCGGACGTTACGCTATAAAATACGACCAGTGCAGCCAGCTGCCCGGCCGGGCATGGGCGCTATGCCCCATGACAATGGCACGGTTTTTCGGGTTTGGGCGCCTAATGCCAAGGCTGTCTTTGTGACTGGTTCCTTTAATCATTGGCACCGTAGCCAAACCCCGTTGGCTCGCGAAAAGGATGGCCTATGGTCGGCAAATGTGGCTCAGGCTCGGCTGGGCGATACCTACAAATTTGTATTGCAATATGGCTCAGAGCAGCTGCTGCGCACTGATCCGTACGCCAGAGATGTGCTGCCGCCATTTCACAACGGCGTGGTACGGAACGGGTTCGTGCCGGGAGTGGCAACGGCCGTTTCCCCCACGAATAGTTCTTTTCAGCCGCCCGCCCTGCACGAACTTGTCATCTACGAAATGCACGTCGGCACCTTCGCTGAAGCTGCCCAAACGCCTCCCTTCACCTTTCACGGCGTAATCGAAAAGTTGCCCTATTTACGAATTCTGGGCATCAACGCCATCGAGCTGATGCCGGTTAAGGCGTTCCCGGGCGAGCTTTCCTGGGGATACAACCCGGCGCACCCTTTTGCCATTAGCCAGATTTATGGCGGGCCTGACGCGCTTAAACAGCTTGTCAATGCGGCTCATGCCCAGGGCATCGCGGTGATTGTAGACGTCGTGTACAACCACTTTGGCCCGCAAGAGCTAAGTTTGTGGCAGTTTGACGGCTGGCAGCAGGACGGATTGGGTGGCATTTACTTTTACAATGATTGGCGTTCCAAAACGCCCTGGGCCGATACTCGACCCGATTACGGCCGTCCTGAAGTGCGCCAGTATATTCGGGACAACGTGCGGATGTGGCTAGATGAATATCAAATCGATGGCCTGCGCTGGGATGCAACTTCTTATATTCGCAACGCGCACGGACACGACGGCGATCCTGGCGCCAACATCCCGGAAGGCTGGGCCCTCATGCAGGGCATCAACGCCGAGATGCAGCATCACAATCCGCGTCACATTCGCATTGCGGAAGATTTGCAGGCTAATCCGTGGATCACCGAGTCAATTGAAACGGGTGGGGCAGGCTTCAACAGTCAGTGGGACAGCCAATTTGTCCACCCAATCCGGCAAGCCATCATCACCCCGCATGATGAGGCGCGCAACATGCTCGCCGTGCGGGATGCTCTGCAGTTTCGCTACGGCGCGGACGTGTTCAGCCGCGTGATTTACACCGAATCACATGATGAGGTGGCCAACGGCAAGGCGCGCGTGGTGCATGAAGTGACCTCGGCCGACGGCAATGACCTGCTGGCGGCTAAGCGTTCGGCATTGGGAGCGGCGCTGGTCTTTACGGCGCCGGGTGTACCGATGCTCTTTCAGGGGCAGGAATTTTTGGAGGATGGCTGGTTTGATGACAAACGGCCGCTTGACTGGCAAAAAGGGCAGCAAAATGAGGGAATGGTGGCCTTTTATCGTCACCTTATTGCGCTGCGCCGAAATCTGGGCGGGCGCACGCGTGGCCTTAGTGGGCAATCGATAAATGTGTTCCACGTGAACGATGGCGCCAAGCTGATCGCTTTTCATCGCTGGCACCATGGTGGTCCTGGGGATGATGTCATAGTGGTGGCTAACTTTTCGAACCGGGTGCAGCATGATTACAGGTTGGGCTTTCCCCATGGAGGCCAATGGCAGGTGCGCTTTAACAGTGACCTGAAGGCGTACCATCCCAGTTTTACCAGTCATCATGTGGGCACCGTGACGGCCGTTCCTGGCGAATATGATCGGCTTGCCTACCATGCGAAGGTAAGTATTGGCCCTTACAGCGCCGTCATTCTGTCACAAGGTTGAGATACGGCCGTTTTACCGGTGAATTGACAGGGGGTGCTTGCAGGAAGCAAATGGGCAATTCGGGAATACGGCCGTACGCCAGTTAGCAAAGCAAATCTTGTGCTGAAGCAACACAAACTGGTGGCCATTGCAAGCTGCGTTTACAAAACAGCCAACTTGACATATAATTTCTTGAGTGGAAGTAACCGTGCTAAAGTGATCGCCGTTCATAGATATGTAACCACCTAGTTCATTAAGTAAAATGACCGATTCCCCAGAATCCGCAGAGAATAGCTTTGATAAGCCAGTTGATCCTCGAAAACTGCTGCGTGCTATCATGGAAGCGTTTAACGAAAATGAACTACGTGACCTCTGCTTTGAACTTAGTCTAGACTTTGAAAATCTCCCCGGTCCCGCCAAAAAAGATAAAGCCCGTGAACTGATTCTTCACTTTGATCGCCGCAGTCGTATCAATGTATTGTTGGCTGTCTTCCGAGAAGCGCGCCCCGACGTTGATTTGGACGCGATTGTTTTGGATGAACTGGATGAAGACCCAACCTCGTCCAGAATAGAAATTCACACGGCCGATATTTTGCCCCCGGAAGACAAGTCAAACACCATGATTGCCAGCAAGAGCTTCAGCGCCATTGTGCGCATGCTGTCGCGGGCAGACGTGCGTACGGCCGTTGTCACCTTCCAGACTGATTTCCAGGCGGCTTCTCAACAAATCGAGCAGATGAACGATTACAAGCAGATTCACGATCTGTTTCAGATTCTGGAGACGCAATACGATCTTATTTACCGTGACCTGAAGCGGCTGCCTGAGGACGATATGGCCTGGGAAGATATTGCCGGTGCCGAGCCAGAGCTGCAAACCAGAATTAATGACCTGGTGGTTCTCTCCAAAGGCCCCACCTTTGCCGAGGGAGATGTGCGCTGGGCGAGCCAGCTGGAAACCGTGAAAGGGCATTTGCAAACGGCCGTTGATGGGGATGATCTCGACGCCTTAAAGGCAGGCATCAGCCTGCTGTCCCGCGTCCTAACCCGGCATCCCACGCGTATCAACGCACAACTCGTAGCCGTGGCCGGTGCCCTGCGGCTCGATAATTTGGAG
>CBDUOF010000276.1:0-7540 GCA_965368765.1 uncultured Anaerolineae bacterium
CTTTGGATTAAAGGGCCAAACCTTGCGGAAGCGTTCTCCGATTCAAAGTTGATTTGTGACTGCATCCATGGGGTCGTTACTGTTTGCAATAAGATCGTGAATTTCCCAGCCGAGTGCCCCGGCACACCAGCTCTGGTTGCCCAAAATGATGACGTCCAGCACCCGATCTGGATAATGGTAAAAGCGACAGCTTACGCCATCCTCTTCGCCGGTATGCCCCCAGCGCAGCAGTTGATTTTGTTGGCTATAGACAAATTCATTGCCGAAGCCATAGTGCCAAAAATACCCGCGCATAGGACTCTCTTTTTGTTGGATGTGCGGCGCAAGCATTGCCTGGGTAGTGGTAGGGGCAAGGAGACGGCCGTTTCGCAACGCCTCGCTAAAATGCTGCAGATCAACGGCCGTTGCCACCGCGCCGCCGTCTGCAGCGGCTTGTGGCGTGGTGCTGTAAATATTTTTGCGCCACTCAGTTTGGCCTGATTCTGTGGTTTCTGGCACATAGCCTTCGGCCAAATTGGGGGCGACGGCATCTAGCGGTATAAAATCCGCCCCAGACATGCCTGCCGGGGCAAACACACGCTGCCGCACGGCCTCAAAATAGCGTTGCCCTGTCATCGCTTCGATGGCCAGGCCTAGCAAAATGTAGCCTGCATTGTTGTACTGGTACCGTTCGCCAGCAGAAAAGTTAGGTGGCTTTTGGCTGAACAGCGGCAAATAATCTGCGTTTTGGCGCAGCAAGTAGAGCGGCTGCGCGCGGCACAGGGCGGCCCACGCTGCTTCCCAATTTTCGCTTTCTTCAAACCAGTCAGCAATCCCTGAACTCATCGTGAGCAGGTGGTAGATGGTGACGTTGGCTGGAATCGTGGTCTGCTTCAGATCGATCAAGTCGTGAATGGGTGTGTCCAGGTTAAATAAATTTTGCTCAACGAGCTGGAGGGTGGCAACGGCCGTAAACATTTTTCCAATCGACGCCAGTCGAAAGCGTGTATCTAATTTATTGGGAATCTGCCAGCCCCGATGGGACAAGCCGCAGGCGAATTCAAGCAGTGGTTCTCCTGCCTGCCAGATAGCGACAACACCAGAGAACACGCCATTTTGCGATTTTTCTTTGATATGTTGAGCAACTGGTTTTGAAATGTTCATGGGTTTGATTTTAGGTGGGTTGGAGACGGCCGTTTAAGAAAACTGTCACAAGATTATCCAAATCGGGCGGGGGGAAGGGCAACCCATGTGCAATATTGCGAATCATATTCGTTGCCATTAGCGGGCCGAGTAAGCCAGCCAGGGCGTGCATGGGATGTTCAGACTTTAAAATGCCTTCTTCCTGGTAACGGAGAAGTAATTGCGCAATCCGTTGAAACATTTCTAAGGGCGTGCCAATCGCTTCTGCCAACTCAGGATAGCGCTGAACTTCTAAAACAATCGTGTATATAAATTGCCCTTTTATTTCCGCCGCACCCTGATACATTGCTACGATCCGCTGCAAATCAGCCAGCACATCACCCGAATATTGAGTGGCAGTCTCAAAATTAAGCTGTTCAGCCATTGCCGTCATCGCTTGCTTTATTAAGGCTGCCTTGCTGCCATATTTACGAAATAAGGTTACTTCGCTCATATTGGCTGCTTCTGCAATTTGCTTGGTGGTTGCGCCCGCATAGCCACGTTCTGTAATTGTTTGCAACGCTGCTAGAAAAACTTGTTCATCTTCAATGATTTTTGGCATCGTTCCCTCATATTAAGGACAGTGTTACTATAATCTTATCATAAGCAAGTATTGACTTACAATAAAAACTCAAGTATTCTTATTGTAAGTATTCGCTAACTATAAAGCGTACGTCAAATTCATACCCTTGCCGATGGTGGCTGTAACGACGAGCCAAGTGGCGGATTCCCGTGATCATTAAGAAAAAATAATTGAAGAGAGATAGACAATGAGCAGGATTGATCGCAGCAAATTAAACATTTTAGAAAAAGGATTTCGCTTTGAGCCATTTCGACCAACTGCAAAAAGCGAAACGCTACTGGCCAACGTAAAACTGAAGGATGACACACAACTTATTGCCTTCGAGCGAAGCGGACAGCGGCGAGCGGTTTTGCTTTCCGAAGCGATGTATCATCACATTGTTCAAGGTGAACTTGCAGGAGAACCCTATTTGGTCACTTTCTGAGCCCCTTGCAACAGCGGTGTCGGTCTGACACCGGTTATTAAGGGTAAGGTTCATTGGTTTGGCGTGCCAGGCATCGTAAATGGCTTGGCCGTGATGCGCGATGAAGAAACAGGCAGTGTGTGGGATCACATAACGGGTGAATGCTTTCAGGGGCCGCTTGCTGGGGAACGGCTCGATTTTTGGCACGTGAGCCTGACCAATGTCGCCGCCGAGCTTACCAGCCATCCAGAGACGATTTTGCTGAAATCAGATTATCGCTCACTGAAAAGCTTGGTGATGAAGCTTGTTAGCAAGCGGCTGGGCTATAACCGTAAGGGAACGATTTTGGCACCCAGATTTCGTAAATCTATGCATAAAGCAATCGACCCCCGTTTACCGGAAGGCGAACAGGGACTGGGTTTGGTGGACGGGACTGAGCAGGGCAAGTTCTATCCCGTGAAGATGATTCCCAAAGGTGGTGAGGTTATTGATGAGTGGTTGGGGCACAAAGTGCGGATTAACCGCAATGCTCTGGATGGTGTGCCTTTTGCGACGTGGCTTGAAACGGGCGAGCAGCCTATGCAACTGCTTTCACGCTGGTATGGGTTTTCTTTCACCTATCCTGATTGCGAGATTTATAAAGGATAATCTTGGTTTGTGCTTTGTGGGAAACGGCCGTTTTTCCACACACATCAAACGTGAATTTACCCAAGACTCAATAATACACAATGGTATCAGTTCGCCGAACCAGGAGGGACAAAATGTTAACCGTACTGATTCAATCCCTTGTTTTGGCTTCTGCTGGTCTGCTTTCTGTTGGGTCGATTACCCTCACAATTTTGCTGCTCATGTCAGACCGCGGCCTGCGCAATGGCTTCGCCTACATGTTGGGCTATGTGGGGGTTTATTCGTTGATTGGCGTATCTGCAATTTTGATAGGTAACGCGGTGGCCGAAACCAGCGCTGGGGAAACTGGGGGCTTTTTGCCCTGGCTATTTATCATGATGGGCATCTTGCTTCTTTGGCTGGCACAGCGCAATTGGCGCAAACCCCGATCAGAGAATAGCGAAAACCCACGCCTCTTTTCGCTTGTGGATAAAATCACACCGCCGAAGGCATTTGCATTTGGGGCGGTGGTTACGGTTATTAATTTCAAGAATTTGGCGCTGTTTTTAACGGCCGTTTCCGTCCCTCTCGTTAGCAATCTCCCGCTACCCTCAAAAATAATCATCGTCCTGCTTGTAGCCCTCATATTTTGCACATCTGTCATCGCGCCCGTTTTTATCTACATCCTTTTTCCCAAACGAGCTAATAAACTTCTAGTCTGGACAAAGCAAACATTAGAAACGCACAGTCGTCCAATTGGCATTTGGGTGCCGTTACTATTCAGCCTCATCTTTTTAATTCGCGGAATTACAGGATTATTATGATGCAAGAAAAACCATTCATCCTTTCATTCAGTGATATACGGGCTACCGATTTACCATTGGTCGGCGGAAAAGGGGCAAACTTAGGTGAGTTAACCCACGCTGGTTTCCCTGTTCCCCCTGGATTTTGCGTGACTACGGTTGCTTTTCAGCAATTTATGACGGCTTGTCCTGATGCGGCTGATCTGTATGCAGTACTGGATGCTGTTACGACCGGTGACGTGGAAGCCGCACGGCAAGTGGGTCAGCATATCCGCCAAACCTTGCTGAATGTGCGCATGCCCCAGACAATTGCCCGGGACATTCGGCAGCTGTGGCAACAATTGGGCGCTGATGATGCATATGCGGTCCGCTCCAGCGCCACGGCCGAAGATTTGCCCGACGCCTCCTTTGCTGGTCAGCAGGATACCTATTTGAATATCATCGGTGAAGCTGCTTTGCTCGATGCTGTCCGCCGCTGTTGGGTTTCCCTCTTTACCGACCGTGCCATTCTGTACCGGGTGCAAAATAATTTTCCGCACCAAGATGTAAAACTCTCAGTAGTTGTGCAGCAGATGATAATGGCTGAGAAGTCTGGCATTTTGTTCACTGCCGATCCTCTAACCGGTCATCGGCATACCGCCACAATTGACGCTAGCTTTGGTCTTGGTGAAGCATTGGTGAGTGGGATTGTTTCCCCTGACGCTTACCGGGTAGACAAACGCGACGGCACAATTATTGACCGCCAAATCGCGGATAAACAGGTAGCCATTTTCCCGAAAAAAGGGGGCGGCACGCGCCAGGAAACATTGAGTGATGCCCAACGCGCTCAAACGGTGTTAACGGATGCCCAAATTTTGGCTTTGGCGGATATGGGTAGCCAGGTTGAAGCACATTATGGCTCACCGCAAGATATTGAATGGGCCATCGCCGATGGTGAGCTGTATTTATTGCAGGCGCGTCCGATTACGTCGCTCTATCCGATCGAGGGGCTGAAATCGCCCGATGATAGCCTGCACGTATTTTTTAGCGTAGGGCATCAACAAAACATGACCCGCGCTATAGTACCCTTGAGCTTATCCTCTTTTCCAAATTTTATCCCGGTTGAGCTAATGCCAGATGATGGGATAAACACCTTTTTGCGTTTTAGTGGTGGGCGAATATTTATTGATGTAACACAGGCATTACGCCATCCTATTCTAAAAAGAGGCATTTCAGCCTTACTCTCCCAATTTGATGTGCTCATTCCCCAGTTGTTTCAACTGGCTGCACAGCGCCCGGAATTCAAACGGCCGCATGGGTTGCAATTCTCCTTTGGGATGCTGAAGGGTGTATTAGGGATTCTTCGCAGAGTATTCAATGCTCTTTGGCGGCGCGACTTAAGTGGCTTTGTCGCCCAAACCAACGCCCTGATAGATGAGTATGTTAGCCAGACCGATCGCAGTTTGCGCGCTTACCCGCAGGGTAAAGAACAGATTCAAGCTATACTGAATGAATTTCACAAAATCGCACCTTTTTTCCTGAACTGGGTAGCCGAAGCTGCTGCTGGGATTGCTGCTACCCGTCTGCTGTCAAAATTAGCCAGCCGCTGGCTTTCGCCCGCAAACGTGGAAGCATTCACTTTGGGCATTCCTGGTAACGTGGTTAATGAGATGAATCTAATGCTTAGCGATCTCGCTGAGTTGGCTCGAAAATCCCCACAGTTGGTAGAACAGTTCAATCATCTTGGAGATGATAAACATCAGGATAATGTCCATCTCTGGCTAGAAAATGTTGCCAAAATCGAGGGCGGTGCATCTTTTCTGGAAGCCTGGCATGATTTTCTGGCGCGTTATGGGGCACGGGGGCCATCTGAGATTGATATTAGTATGAAACGCTGGCATGAAGATCCATTGCCTGTGCTGCGGGTAATTGCTGGAAATATCGAGAAAAATGTGAGCAGCCGTGCATTATTTGATGCCCAGGCTCTGGCGCGCGAAGCGACGTTTGCTGAATTATTAGCGGTTGCTGGAAAGGGGGCTTTAGGCAGATTGCGCCTTCGTCTCTTCAAGCGCCTGTACCATGTTCTTATCGGAGCTGGCGGGATGCGAGAGCATCATAAATTCGTGATGGTGCGTCTGTTGTGGGTGTTCAAAGTCATCTTAAAAGAGAATGTGGCCGAGTTGGTGACCAATGGTAAGCTTGCTGCGCCTGATGACATCTGGTTTTTGACATGGCCGGAATTATTAAGCATTTGGGACGACCGAGAGCGTTCATGGCATGACGTTGTCGCACAGCGACAAGCAGAGATGGCTCGCAATTTAAAATTAACGCCCCCGGTGGTTATCACAAGTGATGGCGAGACGCCTGTTGTGCAATATCGCGTGGAAGATGCGCCTGCCGGTGCCTTGTTGGGAAATCCTGTCTCGCCGGGCATTGTCGAGGGTGTGGCGCATGTCATCCATGATCCGACAATCGAGATTCTACTTCCGGGTGAAATCCTGGTCGCACCTTTTACTGACCCTGGTTGGACACCGCTATTTATCAACGCGGCCGGACTGGTGATGGATATTGGCGGTGCGTTGGCTCATGGATCAGTCGTCGCTCGCGAGTACGGTATTCCAGCGGTGGTCGGCGTGCGGGAGGCCACGACCAATCTGCAAACGGGTCAGCGTGTGCGGGTGGATGGGAACCGAGGGGTTATTGAGATTCTTTAGCCTTACTTGGTGCTTTCGACGCGCTGCCACAGGGTGGTTAACGGCCGTTTCAACACCCGAACCCGCCAAAAAACCAGCCACCACAAATGCAGTCGCGCCGCAAAAAGCAATAGCGTCCACCCCAGTTCGCGGGGCGAGCGGGCAAATTTTAGGGCCAGGGCTGTGCCTCGCTGTGCTTCCAATTTGGCAGAGCGCATGGCAAAGGGGGAATTTCGTACGTAATCTTGCGCGTAGCCACCGGCAGAACGCACTTTTTGGCGCAGCCAATCGGCATAGCTGTCAGGATATTTCACAAAAACGGCCGCTTCCGCCGTATAGCGGATGGCATAGCCTTGTTCGGCAATGCGATGAGATATGACAGCGTCTTCGGCCAACGCATCTTCAGGGATGAAGGGAATTAGCGCTTTGCGGGCGGCAAACAGATAGCCGGAGCAAAGCAAAAATTCCCCGGCAGCGTGGCGCGATTGGCGTATTTGGTGGGCTGCTTCCACGAGCAACTGTGACCAGTACCCCAACATGGTATGGCGCGGACTGGTGGAAAACGGCCGTCCCGTGACGGCACCGACGTTTTTATCGTTAAACGGAGCAAGCAGTGGTTCCATGGCAGCTTCACCGATGACGACGTCGCCGTCGCTAAAGACGATGATATTGCCGCGTGCTGCCTGCAGGGCCAGATTCAGAGCGGCGGGTTTGCCACGACGTTCTGGTTCTGGAATGTGACGGACGTTGGGGAAATGTTGGGCGATCTGAAGCACAACGGCCGTCGTGTCTGCGTCAGGACACACGACCAACAGTTCTCCATCCGGTGGCAGCTGGGGCAAAAATGCGTCAATGGCCCGGCCAATGGTGGCGGCTTCCCGGTAAGCGGTGAGAATGATGGAGATCATTGCGCATTGGCCTGAAGGACAGGCCCCAGGCTTAAATCGTAACGTTCTTGGTGCCGTCGGGCGCTTCGACTGAACTGTAAACGACGGAGACGCCCTTTACTCGCCCTACCATGCCCTCCAGCGCGGCGATGAGGGCCATGAAGAAGATGTTGACGCCAATTGCCATCGATAATGCCAGGCCAAGATAACCAAATACGGTGGATGCGGGGCCTGCCAGGCTGTTAATGAGCAAGCCGGACCAGCCTAGCAGGGACAAGATCAGGCCAACCGCCAGCATGGTCCACAAAAAGGCGGGCCAGGCACGGCGGTCTGAACGGCTGGGCATCATACCATTGGCAATGGCAAACAGGAGGTAGAGCCAGAGTAAAAAGTCCGGGGTCTGGAACACCTGCCCCAGCGCTACG
>CBDUOF010000277.1:0-7540 GCA_965368765.1 uncultured Anaerolineae bacterium
AGGGGTGACCGTACGCCAGGGCAGCTTAAATGATATTCCTGCCTTCAACCAGCTGATGCGCCAAACGGGCGAGCGCGATCGCTTTGGCGTGCATACGCCCATGTACTACCATGCTGCCCATGAAATATTCACCCCCTCAGGACAGGTGGCGCTCTTTTTGGCTGAATATGAGGAACGGCCGTTAGCCGGCGTGATGGTATTTGCCCTCGGTAAAACAGCTGCATACCTTTACGGTGCGTCCAGCAATGAAGAGCGACAGCGAATGCCCGCTTATGCCGTGCAGTGGGCGGCTATGGCGTGGGCCAAGGCTCAGGGCTGCCACTGGTACGATCTCTGGGGCGTGCCCGATGCACCAGAAAGCGAGCTGGAAGCCAATTTTGCCGAGCGACACGATGGATTATGGGGTGTCTATCGCTTTAAACGTGGTTTTGGTGGCCAGATTCAGCGCACCATCGGAGCAACCGATCGCGTCTACAACAAACTCGTTTACAAACTTTACCAATGGCGCAGGGGACGGTGAGAAAGTAAAAAGTATTAAGTGAAACGGCTTCTGCTTTTTACGTATCACGTTTCGCCCTGTGTCTCTTGACACGAAACTATGATTCAACAACAAGAACCCATCTACCGGGCTTCTACGTTTAAGCTGGAAAAATCGAAAACTGCCTGGCAGCAAGCGTTGGCCAAAATGCCCAACGCCCATGCTTTGCAAAGCTGGGCCTGGGCTGAGCAAAAATCGCGCTGGGGCTGGACCCCTATACCGCTCACGTTGACGATTAGCGAAGGCAGTTGGGAACCGCTAGCGACAGCGCTGGTGCTCAAGCGCAAACTGCCACGGACCCCCTTTTGTATCCTCTATGTGCCCAAAGGGCCTGCTCTGAATTACAAAGATGGTGCGCTGCGACGCGTCGTGTTAGCCGAGCTGGAAAATATTGCCCGGCGAGAACGGGCAATTTTCATCAAGATCGATCCTGAGTTGGTGAAAAGTTGGGGCGAAGCAGTGGAACGGCCGTCTCCTCTTGGCAAAAAGTTTATCCGAGAACTCCAAGACCGAGGGTGGCGTTTTTCTGATGATCAGATTCAGTTTCGCAATACGGTAGAGCTTGACCTTACCCAATCGGAGGAGAATCTACTGGCGGCAATGAAGTCAAAAACCCGATATAATATTCGCTTGGCTGGGCGTAAAGGGATTGCGGTTCGGTCGGGCAGCCAGACAGATTTTCCCATTATGGCAGAAATGTACGCAGAAACGGCCGCACGGGATGGCTTCGGCATACGGCCGTCTGATTACTATTTTGACGCCTGGAACAGCTTTCATCAGGCCAATATGGGCCAACTATTAATAGCCGAGTATGAAGGCGATCCCGTTGCCGCAGTCTACCTGGTACGGTTTGGCGAGCGAGTTATCTACATGTACGGCGCTTCGACCGATAAGGAAAGGCAGCGGATGCCCAATTATCTGCTGCAATGGGAAGCAATTCGCTGGGCTAAAGCACAAGGCTGTACCGTCTATGACTTTTGGGGGGCGCCGGACGAATTTGTAGAAAGCGATCAACTTTGGGGCGTCTGGCGCTTTAAAGCCGGTTTTAATGGACAGGTTGTGCGGCACATCGGCGCCTGGGATTATCCGGTACGGCCGTTGCTCTACCAACTCTACACCGTTGTCTTACCAAAATATCTCAATTACCTGCGTAGTAGAAAATAAAATAGTGGCTGGTGATTGGTGACTACTGTCTTGCTTTAACCACCAATCACCAGCCACCATAAAAATACAGGAGACTCATTTATTATGAATCGAACAATTGTCATTCTGGAAGGGGATCAAACCGGCCAGGAACTGCTAGAAGAAGCCATACGCATCTTAGAACCAGGCACAATTCGGATGGAGTTAAACTTTGTCCGTTTTGATCTCAGCCTGGAAAACCGCCGCGCTACCAAGAACCAGGTTGTCTACGACGCCGGCAAAGCGATTCGGCAGCACCGGTTGGCCCTAAAGGCCGCCACCGTTACCCCGGAACAAAAAGGAGACGTGGGCAGTCCAAACCGCATTCTGCGGGAAGAGATGGATGCCGAAGTCATATTGCGCACAGGACGACGCATTCCGGGCGTACGCCCTATCGCTGGCGTGTATGCCCCCATTAGCGTAGTTCGCATGGCCCGAGACGATGCCTACGGTGCCAAAGAGTGGCGTGAAGGGGAAGAAGGGTCGCCTGATGAAATGGCCTATCGAACCGAAAAAATCTCCCGTCGCGTTTGCCGCGCTGTGGCTGAGTACGCTTTTCACCACGCTCGCAACACCGGAGCCAAGGTGTTCGGTGGCCCAAAATTCACCGTCAGTCCGGTGTATGAAGGCATGTTTAAGGAAGAGATGGACGCCACTGCCAAAAAATTCACCAGCGTCCGGTACGAACCGCAGCTGATCGACGCCACGTTTGCCTTGTTGCTGGCGACCACTGGCGAGCCGCTGGTGATTCCCAGCCTGAACCGGGATGGCGATTTGCTTTCTGACATGGTGCTGCAAATGTTTGGCTCCATTGCGGGCTCAGAGTCAATGGTTATTTCTGTAGATGCGGAAGGTGAAGTCGATTGCGTGATGGCGGAAGCCCCCCATGGCACAGCCCCTACCCTGCAAGGGTTAAACCGCGCCAATCCCATGGCGATGATTTTGGCCGCTGCCGGACTGCTCTCGTTTATGAATGAAGCAGAAGCCAAGCGAGCCAGCCGCGCCATCTACGAATCCACTCTGGAAACGGTGTATGACGGCACGAAAACGGCCGATATTGGCGGCGTCGCCAACACCGATGAGTTTACCAATGAAGTCATTCGTCGGGTGAAGGCCAAACTGGAAGTGTGGTCCGCCCTGTCATAGCAAATCAACAAGAACCAAAAAGCCCATCTGGTGAAGGCCAGGATGGGCTTTTTTTACGGTAAGCGATGACCATCATATTGCGAGACGATGCCACCGGAACGCTTGTTAGCTTTGGGCCAATGTGGTAACCGCGGGCAGCCCGTTCAGCATCATTATCCCCAGAGGTAGGCCAATAATGGTGGCGCAGAGCAACCAGGCCAAGGCGGCCCACAATAGGCTAAACCACCAGCCAAACAGCACAAAATAGAGGGCACGGAAAAGGACTGGTGCATTTGAAGCAGGCATAAATTGGGAACGGCCGTTATCCATATCCGTCACCACGACGCCAGGCCGTGCTTTCAGCGTAAGCAGTTGCGGCACGCGGTCAATCATCCACAAACCAAGGGGCAGGCCAATAATCGACGCGTTCAACGCCCAGGCTACCAAAATCCAGATTCCGGTCAGCTCCCAACCAAATACAAAAAACCAGATTGCCCGCAGCAGAAAGGGCATTTCAGGGTTTGTTTCCTTCAGCTTCATTGATACAGTATCTGTTGTCATTTGTTGTTTTCCTTTCATACAATTCGGCACATTAGCCATTTATCGTTACGTTTACATATAGCTGTACGCTATTTCCCCCAAAATGTTGCATCCTGGAGGTGCCTCATGCTTGAGTTAATTGTTCGCGAACCTGCCCGCCAAACCAAAGCGACTCCGCTACTTTTCATTCATGGCGCCTGGCACGGAGCCTGGTGTTGGGATGAGTATTTTTTGCCTTATTTTGCAGCGCAGGGGTACACGGTGTACGCGCCCAGCCTGCGTGGACATGGCCAAAGCGCGGGAAAAGAGCGGTTACGCTGGACATCGGCCAAGGATTACCTGGCCGACGTGGCGGAGACGGTAGCTAAGCTGCCCCAGCCACCCGTTATTGTTGGGCATTCGATGGGTGGGTATATCGTTCAGAAATATTTGGAAAACGTGACGCTGCCAGGCGCTATTTTGCTAGCCTCTGTGCCGTCCAAGGGTGTCATTGGCACAACGCTGCGCATTGTCCGCCAGTTTCCCCGTGAATTTGTGAAGCTGAATTTAAAGCTTAGCCTGTATCCTTTGGTGGAAACGGCCGATCTTGCCCAACATCACTTCTTCTCGGCCAACATGCCTCAGGCAAAAGTGAACCGCTACTTCCGGCAGTTGGGGGATGAATCGTATCGTACCTTCCTGGACATGCTGCTGCTAAATTTACCCAAACCGGGTCGCGTCACAACGCCATTGTTGATAGCAGGTGGGCAGCACGATACAATTTTCAGTGTAGACGAAGTAAAGGCGACGGCTCGTGATTACGGCACCGAAGCGCACTTTTTCCCCGTAGCCCACGATATGATGTTAGAAGCTGGTTGGGAACAGGTGGCGGCAAAGATGACTGCCTGGTTAGATAGTCTGCAGCTAGATTAATTGATGCCTGAGGCAGGCAAATTACCCATTTGGCATTATTGTAATTAGTGTAACTTCTGGCGGACACATGAAGCGGACGCGAGGCGCGCTGAGCCCTTCCAGGCCAATTCCCCGGCTGACAAACAGGGTGGTACGGCCGAGTTTGTACAATCCCATCACAAAGCGGCGGCCTAATTGAGAACTCGTGAAGATGGGGCCAACAAGTGGCAAACGCACCTGTCCACCGTGGGTATGTCCACAAACAAATAGATCGATCTCGTGCTGGCTGGCTTGCGGCATCAACTCTGGCGAGTGATAAACAAATAGTTGCGGCGCGTCGGCTGGTGCATCTTTTACCAGACGAGCAAATCGGCCAGCGTCGGCGGGCAGATCATGGCTGCAGTCCATTCCTAAAATCGTAAGTGAGCGATTGTTTTTCATATCCAGTCGCTGCCACCCGTGGCGCAAAAGTGTCACATTCCGCAACCCATCAAAAATTGGCACCACCGTTTCCCGCAAATCGACCGGCGGGCTGCCCAGCGTGGCATACACGCCATAGGGGGCCGATAGTTGGCTCAGCAGGTGGCGCACCTGTCGCAGCGTTTCAGGATCCCGATTGTAGGATAGATTTACATAATCACCGGAAATCACAATAACATCCGGTTTGGCTTCACGTGCCAGCTCAAGGACTTTATCTTCACGCCGGGTCATCCGTTCAACGTGTAAATCTGTGATATGCAGGACGCGAATCGGCTCGGTACCTAATGGAAGCCTGTCTGTGAATGTCATAACGGCCGTTAGCTCAAGCTGAAAGGGTTCCACATAATAGCCCCACAGAAATGCGGCCGTACCGAACACCTGAATCCCCAAAAAGGCCCACAATGCCCATATGCCAGGAAGCCACATGGCCAGCAGTGCCAGGGCAATCGTGGCAACGATACGGGGCAATGCCAAAACAAAAAGCTGTGCCTTCCACGGTCCAAAAGAGATGTTTTGCTGAGATAATGAAAGCAGCAAGGTCGCATCTGCCGCCATGAAAAGGAGAAGCACCACTGCGACCAGTTGTGCCATCGGCTGCACGGCGGTGATAAGCCACCAGCTGGCGCCAGTAAGGCCAGCCAGGAGCAGGGCTAACCCGACAATCCACACGACAGGTAGCTGGGTAGGCAAATCAAACACCAGCATGATTTTATGGAGCAAACCATTTTCTAAAATATCTAAGGCTGGTTCGTTCAGCTCAGTCGGTTCTTTGGTCAACGTTGAATTTTGCATAATTTTTGTTTTGGCAATCTGATCCGATTCAGGTTCAATCATGGCTTTGCTTAAGTTGTAGAACAAGATACTTGGTCAAAAGCAAGGATCTTGTGAAGATTCATGGTGCGAATGCCTGCTTCTGAACAATTTTTTTGCACTGGGCGGTTCTTCAGGCCAATAGACACCCATTTCCATGTTTCGTCACCAGGTCAAACGTTACAAAAACGCTGTTTATTAGTATGGGTTTACGTGGCTCATACCCCCCAAGCAAGATCAAACCATCGCATACTCCTGCCAGAATGCCCGACCATTCTTACCGTTTGCCTTACCCAGCTGCACCGTCACGGCACCTGTTCACGAACCGCTGACGGCCGTTTGGCAGTATAGGAGCCAACCCAAATTGGTCAACGGTTTTGGCCACAATAAAGGAGAATTTCATGCAGTCACAAGCTATCCCCAAAAGAGTCCCCTTGCCAAATGATGTTACCAGGTTTGCCCTGGGCTTGCTGGTGCTAACCCTGACGCTGCTGCTGATTTTTACGGCCGCTGCCCCGTTTTTAAACAGGCTCGTCATTGAACCCACTTGTGAAACCGCAGCAGATAATACGTATGACTCATTTGCAGCCGAAACGGCCGTACCCGACTGCTGGCTCGTGCAGTAATTAATCATAATTTACAGGAGTGTATCGGATGTCAAATTTTACGTATCGCCTCTGTCGTCAAGATGAAAAAGAAGCCGTAACGGATCTGTTTTTTGCGACCCAGGAAGCGCTGTGTCTGCCAGATCGGGCGGCCGCTGCCAAAATCACTGAGTCGCTGTTTGCCCGTGGTCATATTCTGGGTGGGTATCACAACAACAAGCTCGTTGGCGCACTTGGCTACTTTTTGGGAGAGCCAAAGCACGATTTCGCCAATAATAATGTGCTGTATCTGTATGTCGGGGCAATCTTGCCTGAGTACCAACTGACGCGCCTCTTTTATCACGGCTTGCTGTTTATCTTGAATTTTTACCAGGGAACGGCCGTTACTCAGATTCGGCTCCAGGCAGAAAAGGCCAATCTGTATACGAACAAACTATACGGCCGTTTTGCCCACCCCATTACCGAAGAAAAAAGCCCACGCGGTGTCCCGGTCATCACCTACGGCGGTTCGATTGAAGGGGCCATTGCTTATTTGTCTCGCGGCAAACGTCGGCGCCAACGCCAAATCCCGGCCACGCCCCGGCAGTTCTATAACGAGCATCGGATACGGCCGTATGTTCAGCCGCACAACGTGAGCCTCTAGCGCTACTTGATATCGAATATGCCAGGCAGAGGTCTTCGCTTACAAGACTGTTCACGAACTGCTGACGGCCGTTTTCTAAACTATCCATCATTAACCCGTTCAACTTACAAGGAGACAAAATCATGATATTGGTACGAACAGAAATGCAGTGTAAATGGGGACGTGTTCAAGAAGTGCTCGATGGTTCAAAAGCATCCTATGAACGCATGGCTGGTCAGCTAACAGCCGTTAAGCGCATCCGCATTTTAACGGACCTCAGCGGCTCGCACGACACAGTGATTCTCGAGGTTGAGATCGAGAGCCTAGATGCCTACTTCGCCATGATGAATGCCATATTTGCCAGCCCTGAATTCAAGGCAAGGCAAGCGGCCTTAACCAACTCAAATGACCATCCATATCAATCAGCAGTACGAACCTTCTATACAATTGAAGCCGTTTACGAATAGGAAAAAGAGGTGCCTGAGCTTGTCGTGGTTTACTGTTTCTTCGAAAAGCTCAGGTCTCGGCCATCTTACTGGAAGCAGGCTAATCTCTGGAATCATCACATGAAACAATTATTGAACAAACTTATCAACAAGATTTTGGCTTCCATCGAGCAGGCTTTGCTGGGTATTATTTGCCTGTATGAAATGGGGATTTCACCCTCGGAAGCAGATAACTTTCTGCACGTTAGACAAATTGAGTCTACGCTTGGCAAAGAAGAAAAGGGGCACATGGCTCGCATCG
>CBDUOF010000278.1:0-7526 GCA_965368765.1 uncultured Anaerolineae bacterium
AGTACAGAAGCGAGCGTCTTTTGACGGCTTGATAGTATTTACATTTTCCACGGCAACAGCTTTAACCAACCCAGGCACGAAAGACCAGGTACCAAAGGGGAATGAGCCCCACCAAGGCCACCAGAGCAAAGATTCCCAGCGAAACGGCCGTCCAATCCATTGGAGATGCCGTGCCGGGCAGGTTGTTCGATGTTGCCACGATTGGGTCGGCTGGTCTGGGAATCGGGCGCATGGGTGGGCGCGTGATGGCTTCCCCTGCCTCAGGCTGCGGGGGTCGTTGAAAAACTTCTGTTTTTTGCTCGGCCACTGGCATGGCTGGGGCGTGCTGGGTCGTCGCAGCGAGGGGGGCGTAAATTGGCCCGGTTTCTTCCTGGCTCCGCTGACGGTACGTGCTGAGGATACGACCCAGCTGCCCGGCAGTGCGGTAACGACCGGCAGGCTCTTTGGCCAGCAGCTTGTTTACAATATGGGCTAGTTGAGATGGAATCGCCGGATTGAATTCTGTTACAATGGGCGGCGGCGTGTGTAAATGCTTTAATGCCATGGCGGTGTGGGATTCGGCGGCAAACGGCAGTCGGCCTGTGAGCATCTCAAATAGCATAACGCCGATTGCGTAGACGTCTGAAGCAGGCGTGGGCGCGTCTCCAGCGGCCTGCTCGGGGGCAAAATATTGGGGCGTGCCCCATACCTGGCTCACTTTTTGCTGCTGTGTTGCGCCACTCATGGCACGGGCAATACCAAAGTCCGCTACTTTCACCTGCTCATCAACCGTCACAATCACGTTTTGCGGCTTAACATCGCAATGAACCAGGTTGGCCCGATGAGCGTACCCGATGCCGTTGCAAACCTGAATAATCAGGTCGAGCGCGCGGCTCATGGGCATGGGTGACTCTTTTTGGCTGCGGACGATCTCTTTTAGGGTTTGGCCCTCCACATACTCCATGACGATGTAATGTTTGTAGCCATCCTGTCCAATATCATGGACAGTGACGATATTAGGATGAGCCAGATTGGCGGCGGCGTGCCCTTCTTGCTGAAATCGCTTCAGAAAGCCTTCATCGCTCGTGAAACTTTCGTGCATCACTTTTACGGCCACAATGCGTCCCAGGGAGCGGTCTTTGGCTTTGTAGACAACAGACATGCCACCGCTGCCAACGCGGTCGAGCAGTTCGTAACGGCCGTTTAACAAGACATTTTGTTCAGTCATAGCTGCATTTTACTATTAAGCCCTCAATTTATCTAGTTTGGCATGTTCGGGGAAGGGGAGGAACGGCCGTACCGCCATTTGGCCCACGCAAACAGCACAATCTCTTTTCCAATCGCGTGCCCTGACATTGTGATGTTATCCCCAAATCTTAACATTGACCTGAAATTGGGTATTGATTTATTAAGCTCATTCCGTATAATGAAAATAATTAACTTCTTAATCTACTACTAATCTAGTTTCCTCGGAACACTGGATCTAACATTGACCAAGCAAATTCTAATAGCGATTGACCTGAATGGCTAAGAACTGGCATGGCTGATTTCCAAGAATTAATTCCTTGTGTTCTCTTGTGCAGAACTCTGCGGCGACCAGTTATTTTATCCGTTGGTAGAGATTGCTACCAAATAATTTCCTGATTTGTAATCAATAATATAGTCTCGATGACCTTAAGTCGATCAAGTAGCTTTTTGTAAATTGCCTGGCGGTTCAGCCCAATGGGTTGCTAATGGTTCATTTGCTGACTCTTGATGTCTAATGTGATTAGACAGTTGGGCTTGTTTATATTCTTGCAATGGCGTAGAGAGGTTGAATGGTTCTCACTGGACATTCCAACCTGCCTGAATTGCTAATCCCATACGCCCTCTGCGAGTTCTTGCGTTCATTATTGCTTTTCAACAGACCCTATAGTTGCCCTGCACGCCTAGTTTGAGGTGGCAATCCTATCTCTTTTTGTAAGAAGAGAGATAGGCCGTTCCCTAGTTGACGTGATCTTGCCAAGGTCCGCCAGCTGCTCAGCAACGCTTTATATGTTCAGCATTCATATCGTGTCGTTCGTCACCATAGCACCTTCCTCGTAGCAATTGTTAGCCAAGTTATGTAGTTAGATCATCATCGGCCTTTCTTCGTAGCAACTTTGAATAGGAGAATATTATGCGATGGATCATTGAAACAAGCATGAAGCTTCGGTTTCTTGTGATAGTTTTTGCCTTGGTGCTGCTCGTTTTTGGCATCGTCCAACTGCGCAATATGCCTGTCGATATTTATCCGGAATTTGACCCGCCGTTGGTAGAAATACAGACGGAAGCACTAGGTCTTTCTGCCTCCGAGATGGAGGCATTGCTGACTGTTCCGTTAGAGGCGGATCTGCTGAATGGGGTCGCCTGGCTAGATCAGATTTACTCAGAATCGGTTGCCGGGATGTCATCTATTCTTCTTGTTTTTGAACCAGGAACTGATCCCATTCGGGCAAGGCAGATGGTGCAGGAGCGCCTGACACAAACCTTTGCCTTACCGAATGTTTCTAGTCCGCCGACCATGCTTCAACCGCTTTCGACCACGAGTCGGGCCATGATGGTTGGGATTTCCTCTGAAGACGTTTCGTTGCTTGAGCTGGGCGTCCTGGCTCGCTGGAACATTAAGCCGCGCCTTATGGGTGTTCCCGGTGTGGCCAATGTAGCGGTTTGGGGGCATCGTGATCGGCAGCTGCAGGTACAGGTTGACCCAGTAAGGCTGGCGGAAAACAATGTCACGCTGCAGCAGGTTATTGAAACGACCGGGGAAGCCTTGTGGGTATCTCCCTTAAGTTATTTGGAATCGTCTTCACCCGGCACCGCTGGCTGGATAGACACCCCAAATCAACGCCTAAGTATTCGGCATGAACTGCCGATTTCGTCTGCGGAAGATCTCACGCTTGTGAGTATTGCCGGTGCAGATGGGTTGCTTTTGGGTGACGTAGCCGACGTGTTGGAAGATCATCAGCCCTTGATTGGTGATGCAGCTTTCGATAATGGGCCTGGCCTAATGCTTGTCATCGAAAAATTCCCTGGGGCGAACACGCTGGAGGTCACGCGCGGGGTCGAGGCCGCGTTGGCAGCAATGGCACCAGGGCTGGAGGGCATCCAGCTTGACAGTACGGTTTTCCGGCCAGCAAATTATATCGAGACAGCGTTTGCGAACCTGAATACGGCCGTTCTCATCGGCACCATTCTCGTTCTCATCGTTCTCGGCATCTTTTTCTTTAACTGGCGTACGATGTTGATCAGTCTGATTACCATTCCACTGGCTCTGGTCGCGGCGGGTTTGATCCTGTATTTGCGGGGTGAAACCTTCAATATGATGATTTTGGCGGGGTTGGTCATTGCGCTTGGTGCTATTGTGGGCAACGCCGTTGTGGATGTTGAAAACATTGCCCGACGGCTGCGTGACAGTCGCCTGGCTGGCAGTAATCAATCGTCGATGTCCATTATTGTTGACGCCATGCTTGAGATGCGGGGCCCTCTCTTTTTCGCCTTGTTGATCGTCCTTCTGGCCGTCGTACCGATTTTCTTTATCCCTGGCCTGGCCGGTTCCTTTTTTGAACCGCTCGTCGTCACCTATATCCTGGCGCTGTTTACCTCGCTCATCGTGACCCTGGTCGTGACGCCAGCATTGAGCCTTATCCTTCTGGGCGATGAGACGCAGAAGCCACGCAAGTCGCCTGTTTTGCAAAGGTTACAGGACGCGTATGAAGGCATCATGGCACGCGTGCTTCAGGTACCCAGCACGGCCCTGATCGTTGCCGGGGTCACCATCGTGCTGGCGCTGGTGGCTTTGCCTTTTCTCAATATCTCATTGCTCCCTTCCTTCAAGCAAACAGAGTTACTCATTGAGTGGGAGGCCGTGCCCGGTACGGGACGCACTGAGATGAACCGTATTACCGCTCAGGTGACGCAAGAGCTGCAGGCCTTGCCAGGTGTCCGCAATGTCGGCTCCCATGTGGGTCGGGCCATCACTGGCGATACCGTGGTGGGGATGAATTCTGGCGAGCTGTGGGTGAGCCTAGATCCATCCGTTGGTCATGAAACGGCCGTTGCCGCCGTCCAGGGCGTCATCGATGGCTATCCCGGACTGTTCCGTGCCGTTCAAACCTATCAACCAGAAAGAACCGCCGAGGCGTTGACTGGCCCGGACGAAGACATATTCGTCCGCATCTACGGCCATGATCTTGAGGTCTTATATGGACAAGCTGAGGAAATTAGGCAGCGACTTGCCGGCATTGATGGCGTTTCAGAGGCGCGGGCAGATCGCTTGGTTGAAGAACCGCAGGTTGAAATCGAGGTTGACCTGGCTGCGGCTGAACTATACCGCATTAAACCCGGGGATGTTCGTCGGCAGGCGACAACCCTTTTGTCTGGCCTGCGCGTGGGCAACCTTTATGAAGAAAATAAAGTGTTTGACGTGGTCGTTTGGGGTAAACCCGAAATTCGCAGCGACTTAACCGCCATTGACGAATTGATGATTAATACCCCTAACGGGCTCATTCCTTTGGCCGAACTGGCTGAGATTCGCATTGTTCCTTCACCTATCGTTATCAAGCGCGATGTGGTCTCTCGTTTTGTTGACGTAGCGGTCAATGTAGACGGCCGTAGTCTGGCTGCCGTCACTGCTGATATCAAAGAATCGCTCCAGGGCGTTAGTTTTCCGCTTGAGTACCATGCAGAAGTGTTTGGGGCGACAGCCGAACAGCAAGCCAACCGGCAGCGCATCATCAGTATCAGCGTTGCCTCCGTGATTGGGATATTTCTGCTCCTCCAGGCAACCTTCCGTAGCTGGTCTGTGGCAACGGTAATGATGTTGACTTTGCCCATGGCATTGGCGGGCGGCGTGCTTGCCGCTCTCCTGGCTGGCAGTGTCCTTTCAATCGGCTCGCTATTCGGATTTTTCACAATCTTGGGGTTTGCCGTGCGAAACGGCATCATGTTAATCAGTCGCTTCCACTATCTTCAGCAGCATGATGGTCAGCCATTTGGGCCAGAACTTGTCATGCGCGGTGCCCGAGAGCGATTTGGTCCCACTGTATCCACTGCATTGGCCCTTGGAATCGGCCTCCTGCCGCTGATAATCGCTGGCGACATTGCCGGTTTCGAAATCGTAAACCCGATGGCTATCGTCGTTTTTGGTGGTCTGATTACGTCCACGGTGCTTACCTTATTCGTCCTTCCCACACTGTACCTACAATATGGTTCCATGCCGCAACCAGAGGTTTTTGGCGCTGTTGGTTCTCCATCTCCCAGTATTGGTGCAGATTAAGGAACGAGACAGATGTACCTGTTGTACTTGTATTCACGTTCCGCTCGGCCGTTTACCAACATTCAAAGATGAAAACGGCCGAACTCTAAATAAGTAGTGAAAACGCTTTGCCGTTAACCAAGATTCCAGGAGAAATAAGATGATACAGAAAAATAAATGGATTGTTTTCATTCTGATGCTCATTGTGGTTTTCCTGATTCCAGCCTGTTCAGGCGGAGATTCTGAAGTAACTAAAATCGAACCTGCCCAGCTTGAACCCGTTGCTGGTACTGATTTTAATAGGGTCACTCTAACCGAAAGAGCCGCTGAACGGCTTGGCATTGAGTCAGAAGAGGTGCGCGAGGAATCGCTGTCCGGCAGTATGAAGATGGTTGTCCCGTATGCCGGCCTGATTTATGGTCTGAACGGCGAAACCTGGGTGTTTGTTAGAAACCCTGGCGCTGATTCACTGACGTTCGTTCGGGAACCGGTTACGGTTGAGTATATTGAAGGTGATATGGCCATCGTGACATCTGGACCTCCTGTAGGCACGCACGTGGTAACGGTTGGCGTAGCGGAACTGTATGGCACCGATACAGGAGTTGGCAAATGAACGAAATGACCTGGATTGTTGCCAAGAGCCTTAAATACCGCTATTTGGTCATTTTCGCAGCAGCGGCGTTTATGTTCTTTGGCATCGGATTAATTCGTAACATGCCCGTAGATGTCTTTCCTGAATTTGCCCCGCCTAGAGTAGAGATTCAGACACCAAGCCTTGGCCTCTCCTCTGCGGAAGTGGAAGCGCTTATCACCATTCCCCTGGAGGAGGCGCTGGCCGGGACGCCAGGGCTGGATGTTATGCGCTCCAAATCGGTGGAGCAATTGTCGTCCATTAAGATTATCTTCGAGGCCGGAACGGATGAAATGGAGGCACGGCAGCTGGTACAAGAGCGTCTGGCTTTGGCCACGCCCGATTTGCCCACCTGGGCTGCGCCGCCCCAAATCATGCCCCCGCTTTCCTCAACGGCACGCACGTTGAAGATTGGGATAACCTCTGAAGAATATTCCGTCATCGATCTCTCAATGATTACCTACTGGAAGATCAGACAGCGACTGCTGCAGGTGCACGGGGTCGCCAATGTAGCCATCTGGGGTGAGCAGATCGAGCTGCTGACGGTAAATACCAGTCCGGAGCTTCTGGATTTATACGGGATTCCAATTGACGAGATTTTTCAAGTCACCTCGGATTCCCTTGATGTTGGGATGGTCCAATATTCAGACGGCTCCACAGTTGGAACCGGTGGGTTCCTGGAAACGCCGAATCAAAGACTCCCGATCCATATGGTTACCTCGCTTGTCACAGCGGATGATCTAACCAATGTTCCTGTTAATGATCGCACGAAAGAGGATGGAACGGCCGTACGCTTGGGCGATATTGCTGAATTGAAAGTCGATACCTGGCCCATGATCGGTGATGCTGTCGTGAACGGAGGTGAGGGCCTCTTGCTCATCGTCGAGAAGTTTCCCTGGGCGAACACGGTTGAGGTAACAAATGGAGTCGAAGCCGCCATTGAAGAGATGAAGCCCGGTCTGGAAGGTATTGATATTGATACAACTATCTTCCGACCCGCCACTTTCGTTGAGGTGGCGCTTGATAATCTAACCGAGTCGTTGCTCATCGGGGCCATTCTGGTTGTGTTAATTCTCTTGATTTTTCTTTGGGATTGGCGCATTGCCTTGATCAGCGCCACGATCATTCCCGTCACGGTCGTGATTACCCTCATTGTCCTCTCCTTGCTTGATACCACACTCAACGTGATGGTCTTAGCCGGATTGGTGATTGCGATTGGCGCTGTGGTGGACGATGCGATCGTAGACGTCGAAAATATCGTGAGGCGCCTGCGACAGCATCGTAAGGCGGGCAGTGACCTGCCAACGGCGACAATCGTACTGGACGCCTCGGTAGAGGTCCGGAACGCAATTGTCAATGCCTCATTAATCGAGATGACAAGCTTGCTGCCGGTCTTCTTTATGGAAGGGCTTTCTGGTGCATTCTTTCAGCCACTGGCGCAAGCTTACGTCATTGCCACACTGGTTTCCCCCATTGTTGCCCTCACTGTGACGCCGGCACTGATTCTGGTTTTACTAGACAATGCGCCAATTCGGGATCGCGTGTCGCCAATACTGCCCTGGCTCCATCGTGGCTACGATGCGCTGCTGGTTCGCACGCTTAGATCGCCGCGAATGGCTTATGCTTCAACCATCGTAATTC
>CBDUOF010000279.1:0-7426 GCA_965368765.1 uncultured Anaerolineae bacterium
GGCCGTTTCTCCGGACTCGCCTGCTGCACAAAGTTTAGCTGCCAGTTCGATGGACGCTTTTGCTGAGGAAACGGCCGTTACTCCCACACCTTTGCCCAAGGGGCCGCTGCCCGTCATTAGTGACAGCAGTTTGGCACCACTGCCAAATCCCCGTACTTACCAAACCAAGCCGCCAGCCCATACGTTTCAGATGCATGAAGTTGCGCGTGGCGAAACCCCCAATATCATAGCCAGTCGGTACGCCATTTCATCTGACACGTTGCTGGGCGGGAATAGCTGGCTTAGTCAGGACTCAGACCGGTTGCAGGTGGGCGCTCAGCTGGTGATATTGCCTATAGATGGGGCGCTGCATAAAGTAAGGGCTGGAGAGACAATCGAGAGCATTGCGGAGCTGTACAAGGTTCCGGCAGCCGATATTATTGCGTATGCGCCGAATAATTTGGAATTTCCATTTTATCGCCTGGTGCCTGAGTCAGAGCTGGTCATACCCGGGGCGTCGATTGGGCAATTTTTATTTACCGCGCCGAAATCCGTGGCAACCAATGCAGCGGGGCAGCCTCAGTGGAAGGTATTTGGTACGGGCACCTATATTTGGCCCATCAACGGCCGTTGCATTACCCAATTTTACAACGGGTTTCATCCTGCCATCGACGTTTCTTCCAGCGAAGGTGCCCCGGTCTATGCATCCGACACGGGAACCATCACCTACGCCAGCTTCGCCTCCGGAACCTATTACGATTACGGTAACCTCATTGTCATCAATCATGGCAACGGTTTTGAGACGTTTTATGCCCATCTAAGCAGCATAGGCGTCTTCCCTGGCCAAACGGTTACCCAGGGCGAGCTCATTGGCTTTTCCGGAAACACGGGCCGTTCCAGTGGTCCTCACATTCACTTTGAAATCCGCGATAATGACTTCCGCAGCAATCCTCTCGACCGCCTGGGGGGCGGCTTCCAAAACTGCGCAAATTAGCTGTTAAATGGTGCCGAGTTGGGTTATCGGTGGGCATTTGCTGACTTAGGTTTTTATGAACATATTTGGATCGATCTGGCGACGTTTGCAAGGGCAATTTGTTATTATTGGTATTGCTTTACTCATTCTTTTAGTGTGGCGCTTTGGCTTGCGTCCAGATATTGTGGCTGTGGCTGAAGGAAGTGGTGGCGATACGGCCGTATCGCTCCTAACCCCTGAAGAATCAAGTGCCACGCCATTTGCTGTAGATCCGCTCCAGTTGGGTACGGGCGACTTGCCCATAATCGATGACAACAGCCTGGCGCCAGCGCCCAATCCACGCACCTACGAAGGCAAGCTGCCTGTACATGAATTAGTTACTCACACGGTGGTTCGCGGTGAAACCCCCAATGGCATTGCCGATCATTACGGCATTCAGGCCGAAACAATCTTGGGTGGCAATCCGCTCCTTAGTCAAGAGTCAAGCTTACTTCAAGTTGGAACCGAACTCACCATTCTACCAATTGATGGCGTGCTGCACGATGTACAGCCTGGGGATACGTTAGAAAGTGTCTCTTTGCAGTATGGTATCCCCACCGAAGACATTATTGCCTATGCCCCAAACAATCTGGAATTCCCCTATCGATTGCAGCCAGACACCCAAATTATGGTGCCAGGTGCCGTTCGCGAGCTGTTCGTCTGGACGCCACCAGACCTTTCTTCAGTAGGGGGTACCTCATCTGAGGGGGGCAATGTACGCCCGATTATCGTGGGGACAGGCACCTTTATTTTCCCCGTAAATTCGCGGAACTATACCCAATACTTCTGGTATGCTCATCCAGGCATTGATATTGCGTTGCCCGAAGGGTCAGCGGTGTATGCCGCGGATACCGGCACGGTGACTTTTGCCGGATGGAATGTGTATGGTTATGGTAACTTGATTGTGGTGAATCACGGCAACGGTTATGAAACATTCTATGCGCATTTAAGCAGCTTTAACGTCTCGCCTGGGCAAATTGTTTATCAGGGGAACGTAATTGGGGGAACGGGCGATACAGGCAACTCCTCCGGTCCGCATATTCATTTTGAAATTCGTATCAACAACAATCGGGACAATCCGTGTTGGTATATTGGTTGTTAAAGTGGGGATTCCGATTTCTGACAAGGGAAATCGGCGACCTGTTTTGCTAATGACTGTCCACCGATTACGGCTTACTGACCACTGACTACCCGATCTCTTAGCTGTCCACACCCTGCCTGAATGTCAATACCACGCCGCACGCGGACTGTGCTGCTGACGCCGTAATGACTTAGTTCCGCCATAAAGCCGTCAACGCGATCTTTGGAGGAGGGGCCACCACTGTAACCGGCAGTGGGATTGAGCGGGATGAGGTTGACGTGGCACAACATGCCGTGGAGCAGATTCCCCAGAGCGCGAGCCTGTTCAATCGTGTCATTTTCGCCAGAGATGAGCGCCCATTCAAAGGTGAGCCGCCGACCCGTTTTCTCGATGTAGTAATGACATGCCTCAATCAGATCGTCGATGGGCCAGCGACTGTTGACGGGAATTAGCTTGTCCCGTTCGGCGTCGGTAGCGGCGTGCAGGGAGATGGCCAACGGTGTTTGGCGCTGCTCGTCGGCGTAGCGGCGGATGGCGGGCACCATTCCCACGGTAGAAATGGTAATTTTGCGTGCCCCCAGGTTGAAGCCCGTTTCGTCAATCAATCGGTCGAGGGCGGCCAGGGTATTTTTGTAGTTGTGCAGCGGCTCGCCCATACCCATCATCACGATATTGGTGACGTGTTCCTCAGTTTGGGCCAGCTCATGGGCAAAGTAGAGCACCTGAGCCACGATCTCACTGACGGTGAGGTTGCGAAAGAAACCCATCTGCCCCGTAGCGCAAAAGACACAGCCCATGGCGCAGCCCGCCTGGGTGCTGATGCACAGCGTGCGCCGCTTTTCGTAGCGCATGAGCACCGTTTCGATGTATTGACCGTCTGGCAGCTTAAAGAGGACCTTTTTGGTTTGCCCATCCGTGGAATATTCTTCACTGGCAATAGTAGCACTGTGGATAACGGCCGTTTCCTCCAGCTTCTCAATCAGGCTTCTCGGCAAATTACGCATCTCGGCAATTTCAGTCACGTACTTTTTATACAGCCAGTCCCACACCTGCCGCGCCCGAAACTTTGGTTCGCCAAGCTCCGCCAGCCATCCAATAAGCTCATCCATCTGCAAATCATAGAGATTTAACTGATTACTCATATAGGATCCTTTGTTTTGCACAACTGCTGAAGGTCGCTACCAAGTGCTTGAATATCTTCAAAGATGAAGTCAGGTTGGAGTCCGTTGGCTCGGGCGACGTCGTCCTGTTGGCTGATGCCAGAGAGGACGAGGATGGTTTGAATGCCTGCTGCTTTGCCACCGGCGATGTCCGTTTCCAGGCGATCGCCGACCATGGCGGTGTTTTGCGGCGTGCCGCCCAGCTTTGCCATCGCCATTTGGAAGATGAGCGGGCCGGGCTTGCCAATCACAGTTGGCTCGACGCCCGTGGCGGCCTTGAGGAAGGCGAGGAAGGAGCCAGCACCGGGCAGGGGGCCGTATTCGCTGGGGTAGGTGAGGTCAGGGTTGCTGCCGATGAAGTCTGCCCCTTTGTGGATGAGCAGCGCGCCGGCGGCCATCTGCGGATAGGTGGCGTTGGGATTGAAGCCAGCCACGACGAAGACGGCCGTTTCCCCTCCCATCACATCCTCTACACGCAACAACCGAAAGCCACGCCGCCGAACGGCCGTTTGCAGCCCCACGTCACCCACAACAAAAACGGCCGACTCCGGTTTATATCGGTCTGCCACGTAATGGCCGGTTGCTTCGGCCGAGGTAAAAACCTGTTCCTTTGCCACCGCTACGCCAAAACGAGCCAGCTTTTCGACATACATTGCAGGCGTTTTAGAGGCATTATTTGTTGCCAGAACAAACTGAATGCCGCAAGCTTGCAGCGTGGCGAAGAATTCGGCTAAACCAGGCATAGGCGTTTCCCCACGCCACAGCACGCCGTCCATATCAAAAATGAGATTCTTAATGTTTTTCATGGTGTCGATTATAGCGGATGCGTGGGGATGTGGTAGGTCGGCTGAATGGGCATCTGGCCCCAGGTTGCTATACAATTGCGAAATATTAACCTCCCGCTGGTTTCTGGCAGGATGATGGCTATTGATGAAGCCTGCGTGAGGTTTAGCTTTAGGAGGAAAAGGCTTTGTGAAATTATCTGTCATTATGCCCGTGTATAACGAGCGAGAAACATTGGAAGAGTCCATTAAGGCGGTGTTGGCCGTTGAATTGGCCGACGAGATCATTTTGGTTGATGATGGCTCCACAGATGGTACGCGCGATCTTTACCCGTCGATTCAGGCGCTGGACCCGTCAATCAAAGTTCATTTGCATGACAAAAATCAGGGGAAAGGGGCGGCTGTCCGTACCGGATTCAGCCATGCCATTGGCGATATTTTCCTAATCCAGGATGCTGATCTTGAATATGATCCCCGTGACTATCCTGCGCTTATCCAACCAATAGTTGAAGGGAAAGTGGCTGTGGTCTATGGCTCCCGATTTCGCGGCGGCCCCACCAAGACCATGTTCTTTTGGCATATGGTGGGAAACAAGATGCTTACGCTTGTTACCAACATTGTTTACAACACCATCTTGACCGATATGGAAACATGCTACAAGGTGTTTCGCGCCGATGTCATTCAGGGAATTCCGCTGCGATCTCGCGGGTTTGAGTTTGAACCAGAAATTACCTCCAAGGTTTTGAAGCGGGGGCATCGCATATACGAAGTGCCGATCTCCTATAACGGCCGTGAATTTGATGAGGGCAAGAAGCTCAATCCCTGGATTGAGGGGCCAAAAGCACTTTTTTATTTGTTGAAATATCGGTTTGTGGACTGACCGGTCATCGGTAGACGTTTGCCGAAAGCCGCCCTGTGACACCATGTCCCGTTTTCCCAAGCTCCCCCTCTTGCTCCTTACCGGACTAACGGCCGTTCTCCGCGCTCCCGGCTTATTTGCCAACAGCTTTCAGGCAGATGAAGCACTTTTTGCCACCTGGGCGCGAGAGATTGCTGTCTGGCGTGACCCACTCCTGCAAATGCAGCCAATCGACAAGCCCCCGCTGCTTTTTTACCTGCAGGCGCCCTTTTACCCACTGTTTGGCCCGGCGGCGTTTGCCGCTCGCTGGCCGAACTGGATTGCCTCCGTGCTGCTAGTGCCGTTGGTTGGGGTGCTGGCCTGGAGATTGTATAAAGGTTCGGAAACGGCCGTTCTCGCCGCCGGACTCGTGGCGCTTTTTCCCTTGACGATTCAATTTAGCGCCACCGCTTTTACCGACCCGCTGCTGGTCTTTTGGCTGATGGTCGGCTTAACGGCCGTTGTTAGCCACAAACCGGGCTGGGCCGGACTTTTGTTTGGCTTGGCATTGGCGACGAAATATCAAGCCGTATTATTTCTGCCGCTCTTGCTTGGTTTGGGCTGGATTTTCGGTTGGCGGTGGGGGCAATGGGGACGGTGGTTGGCTGGTCTGCTGCCGCCTGTCGGGGCGCTATTTGCATGGGAAGCAGCGCGCAGCGGCAGCTTTTTGCTCTGGCAAGACCAGATTCGCAACTTTGGTGGCGTGCGCCTCAGCCGGTCCTGGGAGATGTGGCCCCGCTTGTGGAACTGGATCGATTTGTGGCAAACGGCCGTTTCCCCTTTGATCTACTTTCTGTTCATATTTGCTTCAGCCTGGTTGCTGTTCCAACATCTCCGCCCAATGCAGACAGGCCAGGTCTCTTTCTCATCTGAAAGTTGGGAAAACAAGCCAGACACGGCTAAAGAAGCAAATCGCCTGCTGTTCCTCTTTGTTTTGGGCTACGGGCTGCTCCACTGGCTTTGGGCCATACCTGTGTGGGATCGCTATCTGCTGCCGCTGCTGCCATTGCTGGCGCTTCTTTTGGCATGGGCCTACGGCAATCTTATGGCTTATTGGTCGCCAGTTGCTGGCATTCAATTAGTTCGGGGCGCAGCTGTAATGCTGGGCTTGCTCCTGATTTCTGCCTCCTGGGCGGCACGCGACGGCCGTTTCCCTCTTGGCAGTTTTCCTCAGGCGGATCAAGGCGCTGCAGGCATTGCTGCCTCGTTGGTCGATGCTCCCTACGGCACCGTTTTGTACGATCGGTGGTTCAGCTGGCAATGGCGCTACCAGCTGTTTGATGAGCGCGTGTTCGTGAGCTGGTTCCCCCACGGGCAGGCGCTGGCAGCTGATTTGGCTGCATTTGGCCATGATGGTTCGCCGCGCTACCTGGCCTTGCCCAATTCGGCCATTGCCCAACCTATCATTCGCAGTGTAGAACAGGCCGGGTTTAGGCTAACGGCCGTTGCCGTTGAAAACCAAATTATTCTGTATCAGATTTTTCCATTGCAGAGTTTGCGGAGAAGCCAGCGAGCAATGATAAAAAGCCCTGTGCCTACCTGCTTCTCTGTAATTAATCTTCGGGGGCAGCATGAAGCGGTTTGAGTGGGTGAAACAGCTGCCGCCGTTGGTCTGGTTGCCCGTGCTGCTGGCCATCTTTTTTAACAAGATGGCTTTTAGTAATCTCATTCTGGCCCGGGGCGACACCTTTCTTTATTTTTACCCCTATTGGTCTGCAGCGGCAGCGGCATTGCGCAACGGCCGTATCCCCCTCTGGAACCCTAATCTGTTTATGGGCGCCCCTTTTTTAGCCAACAGTCAGGTAGGTTTCTTTTATCCACTCAATTGGCCAGTTTGGCTGCTGCTGCCCACGCCCTATGCGGTGAGCGCCTCTATTTTGCTGCATTTGCTCATTTCCGGGGTGGGGGCGTACCTGGCTGGAAGGCGCGCGCTGGGGCTAGGGCGGTGGGCTGGCCTGGTAACGGCCGTTCTCTTTGCGCTCGGTGGTTACCTGACGGCGCAGGTTGAGCATATCAATCAATTACAGGGACTTGCCTGGATGCCCTGGTTTTTGTGGGTTGCCGCGACCGTTTTTCGCAGTAAATCGGGCAATCGCTGGGTTCTGGTGGGGCGAGGGGCAGTTGGTTTTGCCTTGCTGTTTAGTTTGCAGCTCTTAGCTGGCCATAGCCAAACCAGCTTCATCACCGGAGTCATGCTTCTCACCTGGGGGGCGGCACATGGCTTAGAGGTTTGGCTGTTGCGTCAGTCGACCCATGGGTTGGGGCTATCGTTTCAATGGCGGCGTTTTTACCGACGTGTGCCGCTGGTGCTGCTACTGGGGGGCGGTTTGGCGCTATTGCTTACGGCCGTACAGCTCCTGCCAACCTACGAACTCAGTCAGCTTTCCATCCGCCAGGGTGGGTTATCTCCCAATGAAGTGCTGTCCTTTTCGCTCCACCCATTGCTGCTCAACCGTGCCCTGTTGCCTGCTTATGACCAATCTCTTTTTAGTGAATATGTGGCCATTTTACCGC
>CBDUOF010000280.1:0-7398 GCA_965368765.1 uncultured Anaerolineae bacterium
GTCGCACAGACTGGCAAAGCTTTGACTGGTTGTGTGGCGCACGCCCAAGCCAATGACCTGCTTGCCGCGCTTGCGTAATGATTGCACCAGAGGCGTAAAATCGCGATCGCCCGTCATGAGCACATAGGTTGTGTATTCATGACCGTCAATCAGCGTCTCCATTGTATCAACCACAATTTGCATGTCGGCCAGATTCTTGCTGAAGTTGTTGAGGCGAATGGCGGACTGGGTTACAAAGCCAGCCCCGGCGAGCTCGCGCATTAGCTGTTGATCTTGCCGCCAATCTCCGTAAGAGTTTCGCAGCACGATACGGCCGTTTGTTACCTTCTTGATATGTTCCAAGACAATGTTGATATTAAAAACCAGGTTGATTTGCTTTGCGCCAATAACCAGATTATCTAAATCGAGGAGAATTGCGACATCATTTGGTGAGGATGCTGCGTTCGAATGTGAGGAGTTATCTTTATTTGATTGGGTGGACATGCGTCAACTTTTTTCTCGCAGGTATAAAGGATAGGCTGTCGATATTCTACTTCATTCAACCATTCCCGCAATTGTTTCCCGTGAAACATTGGGCGATGCTGGCAAGCGAGGCTCAAGTAGGAAGAATAACACCCTTACCTCACGCCAGGACTTACGGCGATTTTACTATTTATCTGATTCATGTTACCATAAAGTCATCATACTATGTCAACTTGTAGTGCGTTGTGGAGGTAGGCGATGGACAGTAAATGGGCTTGGTCTGGAAAACCGTGGCAGGCATTCAAAACCTTTGCCATTATCTTTTCGTTTATTATGAATTTTGTACTGCTGCTCGTGCTGCTTATTGCCGCGCCGCTTATTTTGCCCATTGTGGATTCGATTGCGGAGCCATTGGTAGGGGGTTTAAGTGATAGCTTTGTCGATATGAGCAACGCGACAATTTCGCAAACAATTACATTGGATACCACAATGCCCATTAGTTTTACATTGCCCTTGGAAAAAGAAACCGATGTGGTTATTGTTCGTGCTGTTCCCCTAAGCATTCCTGCGCAATTTACGCTGCCGGGAGGTGGTGGCCAAATTAATGGTATCGTTAATCTGGAACTCCCTGCCGGACTGCCGTTGCCTGTATATCTCGATTTGGAAGTGGATGTTGACCAAACCATTCCAGTTAAGATGGATGTTCCTGTGCAGATCCCGCTACAGGATACAGATTTAGGTGAACCGTTTAATGTGCTGCGTGGCTTGTTTTCACCATTGGATCGACTAATTAAAGGGCTACCCTCCAGCAATGATGAGCTGTTTGGCCGCGTTACCCAAAGCGATCCGTTTGCCCCGACGAATACGGCCGTTCGCTAACCGCGCTCCCTATGACCAAATCCGACACACCGCCCGTTTGTGACTACGAAGGGTCTGACTACCGCACCCGCTTTTGGGAGGGCCAGGGACGTAATTACGAAGATAGGGTCGAGCGCATTGCCTTGCGCCGCCTCATGCCCCCTACGGGCAACACGCTCATCGAAATTGGGGCTGGCTTTGGTCGTCTCGCTGATGAATATTTAGGGTATCAAAAGGTCGTGTTGTTTGATTATTCACGCTCACTGCTGCGCGAAGCCCAGGCGCATCTAGGCGATGATCCCCGCTTTATTTACGTTGCTGGTAACTGGTATCAAATGCCGTTTGTCGCTGGCTTATTTGACACGATGGTGCAAATTCGTACCCTGCACCACGCGGCAGACGCTCCGGCGCTTTTTCAGCAATTAGCCCGAATTGCCCGGCCGAACGGCCGTTATATTCTCGAATTTGCCAACAAGAAAAACCTTAAAGCCATCTTGCGCTACGGGCTGCGTCGGCAAGAATGGTCTCCTTTTGACCCTGCCCCCATTGAATTTGTTGAGCTCAATTTTGATTTTCACCCGCGTTGGATTCGGCAGCAGCTTGCCCACGCATCATTTAGGCCCGGGCGAATGCTCACTGTTTCCCATTATCGATTTGGCCCGATCAAGAAGGCCGTCCCTACAGGCATTTTGGTTGGGCTGGATTCATTCGCTCAGTGGTCCGGCAACTGGTGGCAACTTAGCCCCAGCGTCTTTGTTGATGTCGCTCACCCCACAACGGGGGAGACGGCCGTTCCCCATACCTTCTTTGCCTGCCCTCACTGCCAGACACCGCTCCCAGAGGCGACGGGAGATTTGCTCATTTGCCCCAACAGCGACTGCCAGAAACAGTGGCGTGTAGAAGATAACCTCTACGATTTCAAAGAGCCTGCCGCCTAATTGTGTAAAAACCCAAAAGAATTCTGAATAAGAATGAATCGTACCAATTCAAATTGCTCTTTGGCTTTTGCCTGGACCCGCGCAAGAGTAAAAGCAGCCGGAAAGTGATACCTGTCACTTGACTGTTGCCACTTTTTCTATTTCACTATAGCCACTATTCGTTCTCTAACTGCTCGGGAGGAAGCCCATGCACACAATCCAGAAAGAACGCGGGCAAGGTTTGGTAGAGTATGCACTAATTTTGGTCCTGGTTGCCGTCATTGTTATTGGGGTGTTGACCCTGCTTGGGCCACAGATCGGCAATATTTTTAGCCGCTTGCTGGAACCGGCCTACTGCGGTGGCTGCATCTGTGGCTCAACTATTTGCAACTAGCCTCTTTTTGTATTAAATCGGCTCGTTTTTTCCGTCTTTGCCATAGGCTTGACGGACAGTTGTCACTTTTCTCATACCCTCGGTAAACTTGGTGCATGAATCGAAACCGAATAATTTTGTTATGTCTACTTGTTGCGGGGCTGCTAACTGTTGCCCCAGGAAAAACCACGGCTGCCCCTGCCGCCGCACCGGTGGATTGGCGCTTTGGCGTTATTGAAAGCTATGAAAATCCGGGACAGGCCAATGCGCTGGGCGCGGCCTGGACACGGGTTCGCTTTCAGTGGGCGGAGACGCAGGCAGGGGGCACGGGCACCTGGACCGCCAGCGTAAGCGAAGCTGAAATTAATGGTGAAGTTGCCGCGGGCCGCACCGTTGTTGGCTTGCTCATCGGTATTCCAGACTGGGCGCGTGAGGGAAGTTTGCCACGTGGTCTTCACCTACCTCACTCAGACCCCAACAACACCTGGGCTACCTTTGTACGCGAAGCGGTTGGACGGTACAACGGCCGTATCAATCATTGGATCATCTGGAATGAGCCGGACGTTAACGATCCTAACGCGCCAGGGTTCACGTGGGGCGGCTCCGTGCAAGACTTCTTCCAGCTGCAGCGAACGGCTTACCTGGTGACCAAAGAAGTAAACCCCAACGCCACCGTCCACCTAAGCGCGTTTACCCATTTCTGGAATCCCAACTATATCTATGATTATCTGGATGTGGTTGTAGCCGATCCGGCCGCGCCAGAAAACAATTACTATTTTGACGCCCTTACGGCGCATCTTTACTTTCAACCAGACTCCATTTTTAATATTATTCAGCAATTTTATGGTGCAGTCGGCAGCCGCGGCATTCCCTGGAAGCCGGTTTGGCTGGTGGAAACCAACGCACCCCCGATTGACGATCCCATCTGGCCCGTGTCCAACTATACGTTCCGTGTATCGCAGCAGGAGCAGGCAGCATTTATTCCCCAGGCGTTTGCCGTAGGGCTGGCTGCCGGGGCGCAGCGCATTGCCATCTACAAGCTGCAGGACACGCCCGATGACGTAGCGGCCAATCCAGAGCCGTTTGGCCTGCTGCGCATGGATGGCACCCGGCGCCCTGCGTTCACAACATACCAGGTAGCGGTGCAATATCTGGCTGGAATGCAGGGGATCAAGCGCGAACATTGGGGGCATTGGGGCCAGGTTCGGTTGGATCAGGGCACTTTCGCTACGACGGTGCTGTTTTCTCGTTTGCCTGCGCCGCAGGTGGTTGAGGTTACAGCCGAAGCCAGTACGGCCGTTCTCGTAGACATGTGGGGTAGCCGCCAAACCATCTCGGCCAGCGATGGGGTGTTTACCGTGAATTTACCCGGAGCCATTTGTGCCCAACCGGCCGGGGATTTTTGCATGATTGGCGGACCGGTTTACTATCTGGTGCAGTCGCTGGATGGTGGGTCTGTGGCCGCGCCACCCCCTGTTGGCGGGCCGCCATCGGTCGCAACCGCCACCATCGATCCTGATGCGCCCACAAACACGCCAGAACCCACCGAAACACCAGTCCCTTCGGCGACACCCAAGGCGTCGGTTACGCCCAGGCCTACTCGTACGTCAACCGCCACGGCGACTGCATCACCTACGGCCGTTCCCCGCCAAACCGCCACGATACCACCAACAGCGACTGTATCGCCCACGGCCGTACCCGCCACTGAAGTGGCTGCTTTGCCACCGACCCCCGTTCCCAGACAGAGTCCCGCCGGTGAAGCAGCAGAATCCAGCGGCAATTTATTGTTCGTTTTGCTTGGCGTGTTTGGTATGCTGGGGTTAGGGCTTGCGGGATGGTGGTGGAACGGCCGTCGCCAGAAATAAGCGCAAGAAATAAAGAGGGAGTTGTTTTGAGAATACGGTTTGTAATTTTACTATTTTTCGCAGGATGGCTGCCTGGCCTGACTGCACCGCTGCACGCCCAAGACAGCATCGTTGTTACACAAAATGAGGCGCTGGTCGATTTTCCGCAATCCGTGACGTTCCAACTGGAACTGGCTGACGCCAGCGATGTCGCTGCGGTGAGTTTGGTGTATGAAGTGGATCGCTTTAGCTGTTTAGAGGCCAATACGGCCGTTCCCGTTCAGCTAGAAAACAACAAAGCTGAATGGACCTGGGAAATGGTGCGCTCCGGCAATCCGCCGCCGGGGGCAACCCTGCATTGGGCCTGGCAAATCACCGACCGCAGCGGCAACATTACGACGACGCCCAGCCAAAGCCACACCTTTATTGATGGTCGCTTTGCCTGGCAAACCGTTTCCGCGCCAAACATTCGCCTGCATTGGTACGAGGGGGACGAGGTAGGGCCGCTGCTGTTGGATGCGGCCGTTGCCGGACTGGCGCAGCTAGAAAACGAGATGGGCATCACGCTGGACAGTGAGGTGCAGCTCTTTATCTACGGCGAATCAAACGACATGCGAGACGCCGTGCTTTATATTCAGGAGTGGGCCGGTGGCGTTGCCTTTAGCGAATACAATATTATCCTCATTGGCGTGCCGCCTAATATTGCCGAAAGCTGGGGACGGCCTACCGTGCGCCACGAGCTGGCTCATTTGGTTATTGGGCAATTTGGCCGCAGCTGCGTGGGTGGCAGTCGTCCCACCTGGCTCAATGAGGGATTGGCCGTTCTTGCTGAGGGTGAACCCAGCGAAACGATCCAAAAAGATATCGACAACGGCATCGAAGAGAATCGATTTGAGCCGATCCGTAGCTTAAATGGCTCATTTTCATCGCACGGGCCAGAAGCAGGCATCGCCTATAGCCAAAGCTACAGCGTGGTAAAATTCCTGCTGGATACCTACGGACAGGAGCAGATGCAAGCGCTGCTGCGTACGCTGGCCCAGGGCAGTGGCTACGACGCAGCGCTGGAAGCCGTGTATGGGTTTAATGTGGATGGACTGGAGCTGGCCTGGCGACGAAGTCTAGAGTTGCCCAAGCGAGACATTCCAGCGACGCCCACGGCCGTATCTGCGCAAGCCATCCCGACGATTAAACCGTTCGGTCTCCCCGAAGCTGTTCCCACAGAACCGGCTGCGGCGGCAACGGCCGTTCCCCCGGCGACCACCAGCCCTGGCGGCGGTATCTGCAACCTAAGCGCCCTGCCGTTGCTGCTCATCGGATTTGCTTTGGTTCTTCGGAGGCGGTCATGATTGAAGAAAAAGCAGGAACACGGAGTTTCACGGAGGTGGCGCAGAGGAACACAGAGAAAAAAGTAAATTCTCCGCGAAACTCTGTGGCTTCTCCGTGCCCCTCCGCGTTCCAAAAAAAACTTCCTCTCTTAATCGCTCTTTCTTTCTTATTGATAAATTGCCAGCTCGTTAGCGGTGTCCCGCAATTGCTACAAAACAGCAACGCTGACATTGATCGAGATGATGCCATTTTCTTGTTAGGTGGCCAGCCGCGCACGCTTGACCCCGCCAAAACGCTGGGCGGGCCTGATGGCCCGCTGGGACTCATCTTCTCTGGCCTGGTGACGCTGGACACCAACTTGCAGGTGCAGCCAGAGCTGGCCGCCGGCTGGGACGTCAGTGATGATGGCCTGACTTACACCTTCTACCTGCGCAAAAATGCACTGTTTCATGATGGACGGCCGTTCACTGCCCAAGACGTTATTTTTTCCTGGGAACGTGCCGCCAACCCAGCCACTGGCTCCGACACTGTGCAAACCTATCTGGGTGATGTGGCTGGCATTCAGGCAGTGATCGACGGCCAAACGGAGCAAATTAGCGGCCTGCGTGCCATTGATGATCACACGCTGGAAGTACAGTTGACGGCCCCTGTGGTCTATTTTTTGCAGAAGCTGGCTTATCCGGTAGCGTTTGTGGTGGATAGCGAGAATGTAGACGGCCTTAATTGGGAGCATGAGCCCAACGGCACGGGCCCTTTCCGCCTGCAGAATTGGGCCGATGACGAAGAAATTATTCTGGTGCGCCACGATAGCTATTACCTGGAACCAGCCCGCGTGCGCCACATTGTTTATGATTTAGGGCCGGGACTGGCCCTGGCGCAGTACGAAGACGGGGCGATCGATCTCGTCGGCGTGGGGGGAGCGAATCTGGATCGGGTAGAAGATCCCAATAATCGACTGCATGAGCAGCTTCAGCTTGGCGCATCCCTTTGCACCTCAACCATTGGACTCAATAATCAAATCGCCCCGTTTGATGACGTGCGGGTGCGTCAGGCGTTTAACTACGCCCTGAACAAAGAGCTGCTCATCGAAACTTTTTCCGGTGGCGATGCCCTGGTTGCCACTGGCTCTCTGCCGCCAGGAATGCCCGGCTACACGGCTGACCCCACTCGTGGCTATCCCTTTGATTCCGTCAGGGCGAACCAGCTCTTGGACGATGCGGGTTACGCCGATCGCAGCACCTTCCCGGTGCTGACCTACACGACCTCTGGGTACGGGGATGTTGGCGGGTACGTAACGGCCGTTATCACCCTGTGGCAAGAGACGTTGGGCATCACCATTCAGCCCATTGTCGTCGATCCGTTCATTTATTATGATGAGCTGTATGCGGGCAAGACGGGCAATATTTACCAAAGTGGTTGGTGCGCCGACTATCCGGACCCGCAAAACTTCCTCGATGTGTTGTACCATAGCGAGTCACGGCAAAATATCGGCCGTTATGTTAACCCAGGTGTGGATGCCCTGTTGGAGCAAGCCCGCACAGAGCGAGACGTAGCCACGCGGCTGGGACAATATGCCGACATTGAGCGGCTTATCGTGGCCGACGCCCCCGCTATTTTT
>CBDUOF010000281.1:0-7397 GCA_965368765.1 uncultured Anaerolineae bacterium
ATTACACATGGCTTTGAGCTATTAAAAGAAGAAGTAATTGAGGAACGGAAGGTATTTGCTCGTTTGTATCGCCATGTGCGGAGCGGTGCCGAGCTGCTTTCCTTAGAGAATGATGACGAAAATAAATCATTTGGCATCGCTTTCCGCACGCCGCCAGAGGATTCGACGGGTCTGCCGCACATCATGGAACATTCTGTTTTGGGCGGTTCGGAGAAGTATCCCCTTAAAGAGCCGTTTGTAGAATTGGTGAAAGGATCGCTAAAAACGTTCCTGAACGCCTTTACCTCGGCAGACATGACTGCATATCCGGTGGCCAGTACCAACGCCCAGGATTTCTACAACCTGGTAGACGTCTATCTGGATGCTGTGTTGAATCCCTTGATTACGCCGAATCATTTGGCACAGGAAGGATGGCATCTTGAGCTGGAAAATTTAGACGATCCGCTTATTTATAAAGGCATCGTTTTTAATGAAATGAAAGGGGCGTATGCTTCGCCAGAAGGGGTGCTGTATCGTCAAATCAAGCGCGCCATGTTCCCCGACAATGCATACCGGCATGATTCAGGTGGCGACCCAGCGGTGATGCCGAACCTGACGTATGAGCAGTTTCGCACCTTTCATGAGACGTATTACCATCCGGCCAATTCGCGCATTGTGTTTTACGGGGATGATGATCCGGAACAGCGCTTGAAGCTGGCCGATCGCTATTTGCGAGAATTTGAGAAAGTTGAGGTAGATACGGCCGTTCCGCTCCATGCTCCGTTTGAAAAGCCACAGCGTTTCATCTTTCCCTACAGTGTTGAAGCTGACGGTGAAAATAGCCAGAAGAATTATGTGACGCTAAACTGGGTACTGCCTGCGCTTGACGATGATCTGGCGCTGCAGCGCGCCCTTAGCGTGCTTTCTGTTACGCTGCTAAGCACGGCCGGTTCACCCCTGCGCAAAACCCTGGTCGATTCTGGTTTAGGTGATGATGTAATTGGCGGTGGTTATTCGGGTCGTATGCGGCAGGGCACCTTTTCTGTAGGGATGAAGGGTGTCAAGACAGAAAAGATAGAGGCAGTGGAGAAGCTGATTTTGGGAACGCTCGCCAAATTGGCCGATGAAGGCTTTGAGCCAGAAGCGGTGGAAGCGGCCGTTAACAGCATCGAGTTTAGCCTGAGAGAAAACAACACGGGTTCATTCCCACGTGGCCTGAGTTTGATGTTTAGCGCCATGCCAAATTGGATCCATGATCAGGATCCGCTGGCGCCACTAAGATTTGAAGCGGTATTAGCATCCGTAAAAGAAACGATTGCTGAAGATCCAATGTACTTGCCTGGCCTTATTCGCACCTACTTGTTAGAAAACAATCATCGTGGAACCGTTGTATTGGAACCAGATCCTACCTTGCAACAGCGGCAAGAAACGGCCGAAAGAGAAAAACTGGACGCTTTAAAAGCCCGGCTCAACGAAGCACAGCTCAACGACATTATTCGGCAAACACGTGCCCTAAAAGCGCAGCAAGAAAAGCCAGACACGCCTGAGAATTTGGCCAAGTTACCCCGTCTGACATTGGCTGATCTCGACAAGGAAAACAAGCCAATTCCCACGGAGCGTGCTGAAGCTGGTTCAGTCGAGGTGTTGTACCACGACTTGTTTACCAACGGCATTGTCTACCTGGAATTAGGCATGAATCTGCATGCTTTGCCGGTCGAATTGCTGCCATACGCCAAGCTGTTTGGCCGTGCCCTGGTAGAAATTGGCACGGAGACGCAAAATTTTGTGCAGCTTCAGCAACGCATTGGTCGCACCACTGGCGGCATTTATCCTACGACATTTCTCTCGGCCAAACGAGGCGCGGCGGACGCGGCGGCCTGGCTCTTTTTGCGCGGCAAGGCTGCGTTGGGTCAAGCCGATGAGATGTTGGACATTATGCGGGACGTACTGCTAACCGTCTCGCTGGATAACCAGGAGCGATTCCGTCAGATGGTGTTGCGAGCCAAAGCCGGACTGGAATCCGGCCTTATTCCCAGTGGTCACGCGGTAGTTAATCGCAGATTGCGAAGCTATTTCACCGAATCTTCCTGGGCGGCTGAGCAGATGAACGGCATTGACTATCTGTTCTTTTTGCGACGGTTGGCGGAGCAGGTTGAGAATGATTGGCCGTCGGTTTTAGAAAAATTAGAGGCAGTGCGTTCGATTCTCATTAATCGCCAAAATATGCTGGCCAACGTGACGCTCGATGGAGATAGCTGGTCCACCTTCCAGCCGCAGTTGGCCAATTTAATGACTCAAATGCCAGACATGCCGGTAGACATGAAGGTGTGGGATTGGCAACGGCCGTTGCGCAACGAGGGCCTCACCATCCCCGCCCAGGTCAACTACGTGGCCAAAGGCGGCAATCTGTACAATTTAGGCTATCAAGAGCACGGCTCCGTTTCCGCCATTGTCAACTATCTGCGTACGACCTATCTTTGGGAGAAAGTGCGCGTGCAGGGCGGTGCCTATGGCGGAATGGTTGGCTTCAGCAACTACACCGGCATCCTCAGCTACTATTCATACCGCGACCCTAATCTGCTCCAAACAATAGACGTGTATGACAACGTTGCCAGCTTCTTGCAAAGAGGCGTTTCCGACGATGATCTGACCAAAAGCATCATTGGGGCAATTAGCGCCATCGATAGTTACCAACTGCCCGATGCCAAAGGGTACACGGCGATGAGCCGCATGCTCATCAACAGCAGCGACGAATACCGTCAGCAAAAGCGAGACGAGATTTTAGGGGCGACTTCAGCCGATTTTGTTCGTTTTGGTGAAGCTGTAGCTGGCCTAGCAGATCACGATCAAGCGATTGTGACTGTGCTTGGTTCCGCCGAGGCGGTGAAAGCCGCCAATACTACTCGTGGGGCAAACTGGCTTCAGGTAACAAAGGTTTTGTAGGTCAATTTTGCAAAATTGACCTACGCTGGAATTTATAAAACAAAAATGTATAAAGCATTACGCGAATTTGCCACAGGGAATGACTGGGATTTTCATTTAGGTCCTATGGGTTATCCATATATTTCTGGTAAATATCGGGGTCATCGATTTAATTTTGATTTTGGTAGTTACCATTATAGATTATTACGAATGCCTAGATTTCGAATGCTGTTAACAATTCCGATTTGTAATCCAGTGGGCGTCGATTTTAGATTGCGTGGCAGATTTTTAATGAGTTTTATAAATCTTACGAGACCTTGGGGTTTGCAGATTGGTGAAAAATCTTTTGATCAACAGTTTATTCTCACAGGAAGACCAGAGAGCTTGGTTCTTAAGTTGTTTACCGACAACAAAATCTGGCAGGGATTGCGAGATGTGCAGATGAGTATTGGAGGCATTTCGGTTCGGTTGCATGGGCAAGGGTTGATGTGTGAACCACAGTTTTTCTCTATCAGTGTTAGTAAATCCATGAACGTTATTGAAGTAGGTTGTGATCTGGCGGATGCGGTGAATGAAATAAAGGAAACAAATGATGGAGATTAAAGAAGCGATTGGGGCGGTGATAAACGGCCGTAACCTCACCTTGTCACAAGCCGAATCTGTCATGGATAGCATCATGAGCGGAGGCGCAACCGATGCCCAAATTGGCAGCTACCTCACCGCCCTGCGCATGAAGGGTGAAACTGTGGCCGAGATTGCGGGCAGTGCCAAGTCTATGCGCAGCCACGTCGTGCCTGTTCGTCTTCCGGCTCTGGAATCGGGCCAAATGGTGGTCGACACCTGCGGCACGGGGGGTGACGGCAAACATACCTTTAACATTTCTACAACGGCCGCTTTTGTGGTGGCGGGCCATGGGGTAAAGGTGGCTAAACACGGCAACCGCGCCGCCAGCAGTAAATCCGGCTCGGCCGATGTGCTCATGGCGCTGGGCGGAAATCTCGACCTCGATGCCGAACAGGTGGCTGAATGTATTGCCGAGGTGGGAATTGGCTTTTTGTACGCGGTAAAGCACCATCCTGCCATGCGCTTTGCCATTGGCCCGCGCCGCGAAATGGGCCAGCGCACCATCTTCAACGTGCTGGGTCCGCTGACCAACCCGGCAGGGGCCACCCACCAGCTCATTGGCGTCTATGATGCGGCACTGACCGAACCGCTCGCCCAGGTGCTGGGTGAACTGGGCAGCACAGCCGCCTTTGTCGTCCACGGCGCGGATGGCTTAGATGAATTGTCTACCACAGGCGTGAACCAATTGAGCCATTGGCATCAAGGCAGTGTCACGACCTACGATTTTGATCCGCTTGAACTGGGGTTGCCACGAGCCAGCCTCGATGACTTTGCTGGCGGCACGCCAGAAGAAAATGCCAAAATCACCCACGACATCCTCAGCGGCCAAGACCAAGGTCCACGCCGCGACATCGTGCTGCTAAACGCCGCCGCTGCCCTCTGTGTGGATTGCAACGATTGGGACGCCGGCCTGGCCGAAGCGCGGGAATCAATCGAGAGTGGGGCGGCTTTGCACGCGCTTGAAACATGGGCCGCTAAAACAAACAGTTTTCGGTAATAGGTGTAAGGTAAACCACAATAACTCTTTTGACGTGAAAATCGCTATTTCTTTGTGGTTTACCCTGGGAAAACGGGAGAATCACTATTTTTAAATTCAAAGAACTTTCCCGTTTTCACCTATCTTATCGCGAGCGCTTTTCGACAAGGCGGCTGCTACTTAACGCTTCACAAGGACGCCAATGAGTGTAACCAAGTTAGCCCAGCGTCGTGGCACAATCCTCGACGAAATCATGACCTTTCACCGGGAAAATTTGCCCAAAATAATGCGGGAAGTGCCGCTGGCCGATTTGCGTGCCCTGGCCAGCGTTGCGCCGCCAACGCTGGACTTTTATGCTGCGCTGAAAAAGCCGGGTGTGTCGCTGATTGCAGAATGTAAAAAAGCTTCCCCGAGCAAAGGACTGATGGTGCCAAAATATGATGCTGTTCAATTGGCCACCACCTATGCCAGTGCGGGAGCCAGCGCGATATCTGTGCTTACAGACGGCCGTCACTTCCAGGGCTCCCTTGCAGACTTGCGAGACGTCAAAGAAGCAATCGCCAATCTCAAATCGCCAATCCCCGTTTTGCGCAAAGATTTCATCTTTCACCCTTACCAAATCTATGAGTCCAGAGCTGCTGGAGCCGATGCGCTTTTGCTGATTGCGGCCGTTTTGGGTGACAACGATCTCAAGGAGCTGTTGCAGCTCACCCATCGCCTGGGGATGAACGCGCTTATCGAAGTTCATACAGAAGCGGAATTGGGGCGCGTGCTGGCGCTGGCGCCGCGCATTGTGGGCGTAAACAACCGTAATCTGCAAACGTTTGAAGTAGATTTTGACAACACCGCCAGATTGAGAAAGCAAATTCCGCCTGAAGTGGTGGCGGTAGGAGAGAGTGGTCTGAAGTCGGCCGTTGAAGTACACAAAATGGCGCTAATGGGTGTGGATGCTATTTTGGTGGGAGAAACACTCGTGAAAAGCAAAGACGTGTCCAAGAAAGTAGCTGAATTTATTCGCGCCGGGCGGTTGAAAACCAATTGACAAATCAGCAAAATTGGGTATTCTACTAGTCGCTCTCATGTAAAAGCGGGAAATTGGATTGCATCAACAATTCAATCGTCCCCATTATCAGGTAGATCACTTAAAAATTTGCAGGATTGCACTATTTATTAAGGGTGGTTTACACGTTAAAGCGGTTTAATATTTTGAATCAGCGCAAGAATCCGGTAGAATTCGGGTTCTTGTTTTTTTGCCTCACATGCAAAAATGCAGGTTGAAATTTTTGAAACAGAGGAACGATTATGGCTCGCAAATGTAAACTCAGTGGCAAAGGCCCGATGACAGGAAACAATGTTTCCTTTTCACAAAAGAAGACCAAGCGGCGCTTCTTGCCAAACATTCAAGTAAAACGAATTTATGTGCCGGAAATTGATCGGCATGTGCGTATCAAAATGTCTGTTCGGGCAATGCGCACCGTAGACAAAATTGGCTTGATGCCCTATCTTAAGAAACAGGGTCTGACGCTGAAAGACGTCACATCGTAAGGAGCAGCACTCATGGCAAAGAAAAAAGGTGCTCGTGGCGTAATCAAATTACGCAGCACAGAGAGTCATCACATGTACTACACCAGCAAAAATCGGCGCAATGATCCAAACCGCATTGAGCTAAAAAAGTATGATCCGACCCTGCGTCGGCATGTGATCTACCGCGAAACGCGGTAAATTCCTCGCTTTTTCGTAAACAAAAAACCAGCCTGAGCGATTTATCGCTTCAGGCTGGTTTTGCTTTCTCCAAACAATACATTACAAAATAGTTGCTTTCTTGCATGAGCCGGCTTGGGCAGGCGGTCGAATGAGCAGCAGAAAGTGCCAACCAAAGCGGTTACGTTGCTGACTGTTGTGGAATGGTTGGCCAGCTTCTCCAAAGATGCTGCCGTGCTCGCAACGGTGTGTGCTACATGCTGGTAATGATGCGGTAGGTTCGGCTCCCCGCCAAGAGCAAGCTCATTTTGCTGTCTCTCGATTCGACCACCTGGACACTAGTTTACGTGCTTAATTTCACAAACTCAATGGGCCAAGTGGGGTAGTGCTGGGGTCAGGGGGATTCATGACGAGCGATCAGGTATCAGTAATCGGTGGTTTGTTTTGCGGTTTGCAAATTTTGGTCAGTCCAGTGAGGAGGGATGTCGTGGCGTGCCAGTTGATTTGCTGCCGGGTATGGTCACTACGGGCTATTTGCGTTGTTTCTTCGCCTGGGCGACTGGGGAGTGTACCGATTAACGGCCGTCCTGCACCCCCTACAATCTCATAAATCTGCTGCACCACCTGGGCGACGCTGCTTCCCATGCCGCTGCCCAATTCCACTGTTTCTGCCGGAGCCAGATCAGCTTGCAGCATCGCCCACAGTCCTGCAATTAAATCATCGATGTAGAGCCAGTCCCGCAGCTGGGTGCCGCTGGTCATGGGGAAATTTTGCCCGGCTTGAGCGGCGACAATGGCGGCGGGAATGAGGTTGCGCGGGGACTGGCCGGGGCCGTAGGCCTGGAAGATCATGGCACCGTGGATAGGCCAGTGGTGGGTACGGCCGTACATCTCACAAAAGTTCCAGGCGGCGGCTTTGCTGGCGGCGTATATGTTCATGCTGCTGCGCTCACCAGGGGTGCGGGCCACAATAAGCTGCTGCGCGCTTTGGCGCTTCTCGAAGCAGGCGCGGATGAGGTTAAGCGTGCCGTTGAGGTTGTGGCGCAGGGCGGTGTCCAGGCCCAAAAATGGGTCTGTTACGCCTGCTGCCGCCAGATGGATGACGTGTGTTGGATTGGCTGCGGCAATGGCGCGGCTGGTGAGCTGGAAGTTGCGCAAATCAGCGTAGACAACGTCGATTTGTTGACGGATGGCG
>CBDUOF010000282.1:0-7384 GCA_965368765.1 uncultured Anaerolineae bacterium
TGGAAGCCAACCAGGTAGCCACCCGCCTGCTCTTCAGTGGCAACATCACCCGCCAACCCGCCTACCAGAACGTCAATTACCGCGTCGTCGGCGACCTGACCAACACCGATACGGTCATGAACCAGACCTTCTGGATTGGCGTCTACCCGCGCATCACCCAAGCCATGACCACCTACGTGCTTTCTGTATTCGATGATTTTCTAAATCGGCAAGGGTAACGATTCTGTCACTCATTGTACACACCCATCGAAGCAAAATAACTTCTTAACCGAAGATAGCTGAGATTTGTTTTGAGACTGTTCGAACGTGATATTTTTTTGCAAGCATTGCAGGCTGCATTTGCTGAGGCCGTGGCTGGCAAGGGCCGTATCGCGCTGATCTACGGTGAAGCTGGTATTGGCAAAACCTCCCTCGTTGAACAATTTTCCGCCGAGTGCCCTGGGCCTGTTCAGCGGCTCGTTGGCGTTTGCGATTCCCTTTTTACACCGCGCCCGCTGGATCCCATCTATGATATGGTCCGGAAAGATTGGCCTGAAATGCTCGACTTACTGCAACAGGGGGCCGATTGGTTCGCTATTGCCAGAACTTTTTTAAGCCACCTAGAAGCTAGCAAAATCCCCTCACTGGTGATTGTTGAAGATGTGCATTGGGCGGATGAAGCGACACTTGACCTGATCAAATTTCTGGGGAGAAGAATTCGGTCAACATCAACCCTCATCATCCTTACCTATCGTAATGATGAAATGGGGCCACACGCCGCTCTCCGCATGGTTCTGGGTGACCTAGCAACCTCCGGAATTATGCGTAGAATCGCACTGACCCCACTCTCCATTGCCAGCGTCCAGCAGTTAGCCCAGGGCATGGATGTGGACACGTATGCCCTCCACCAACAGACCAACGGCAATCCTTTTTTTGTTACGGAAGTGCTGGCAAGTGGCACTGCTGGCATTCCGGCGACTGTTCGGGATGCGGTTTTGGCGCGTGCAGCTCGCCTCTCACTATCTGGGCGAGCCACCTTAGAGGCCGCAGCCATGATCGGGGCCCGAGTTGAGCCTGGGTTGTTATCTGCAGTGACTGGTGCCGAGGTGTCAGCAACTGAGGAGTGCCTGGCAGCCGGAATGCTGCAAATTCAGGAAGACATGCTGGCTTTCCGCCATGAACTGACCCGCCAGACCATCCTGGACATTATTTCGCCCCAAAGAAGAATGGTCTTACATCAGCTGATTTTGGAGGGCATGAAAGCACTCCCTGTTGAACAACAAAATCTGGCACGTTTGGCTCATCATGCCGATGGAGCCAATGATTCAGAAGCGATATTGGCATATGCACCTGACGCCGCACGTCAGGCAACTGCGGCAAACGCTCATCGGGAGGCAGCGGCGCAATATGCACGCGCTTTACGCTTTGCTGACATTTTGCCCTCAACCCAACGCGCGATGCTGTTGGAAGCTCATGCTACCGAATGCAACATTGTGGAAATGCGGCCAGAGGGAATTGCCGCCCGTCAGGCAGCCATTGATATTTGGCGTGATTCTGGTAACCAGCTGAAAGTTGGAGAAAATCTAACCGCGATGGTTATCATGTATTTTGGACTGGGGCAAACGGCCGCTGCTGAATTAGCCAGTCAGGAAGCAATTGAGCTACTGGAACAACTGCCGCCTAGTCGTGAATTAGCCGAAACGTATCGCGCCCAAGCGGGGCTGCGAATGCTGCAAAGAGACATCACAGAGGCCCTGGCATGGGCAGAGAAAGCCGTGGTTCTGGCCAAGCAATTTAAAGATGTGGCCACTCTGACAACGGCTTACAATATCATTGGCTCAGCTTTAATTTTTTCTGACTATAAAGCTGGGTGCCGCTATCTGGAGAAAAGCCTGACGCTTGCCCAGGAAAACGAGCTGTCTTCGCAGATAGCCGGTGCCTATACCAATCTGGGTTCTGGTTCAGGTGAGATGTATTACTTTCTTGAAGCAGATCGCTATCTAACGAAGGGCATTGCGTACGCTCTCGAATATGAGCAGCATGTCTCTCGTCTCTACATGATGGCCTGGCAGGCTCTCACCCACCTATATTTAGGCCGCTGGCACAAAGCAGAGGAGATGGCAACGGCCGTTTTGCAATATCCCCAGGTTTCAGCCCTCAGCCGCATCATGGCGCTGCTTGCCTTGGGATTGCTGCGTACCCGGCGGGGCGCTCCTGGCATTTGGGAGACATTTGACGAAGCGCTTGAACTTGCCAACCAGACAGAATCTTTGCAGCGTATCGCGCCCGTCCGGGCCGGCCGGGCTGAAGCCGCCTGGCTGGCAGGGAATACGGCACGTTCTCTTCAAGAAGCTCAGGCTGCTTATCAATTTGCCCTGGATAAAAAACACCCCTGGTTTACCGGGCAGCTTGCTTTTTGGGCGTGGCAATCAGGCGAAAAACTATCGCTGCCGTCCTGGACGGCCGTTCCCTATGCCAAACTAATTACCGGCAAATGGCAAGCCGCTGCAAAAGCGTGGCAGCAACGAAGCTGCCCTTACGAGCAGGCACTGGCACTGGCACATGGCAATGAACAGGCTCAGGTGGCCGCTTTAGCACAGTTTGAGCAACTGGGTGCTTTGCCTGCTGCTGACTGGCTGCGCCAAAAACTGCGTTCCGCTGGCGTAAGCGGCATTCCTCGCGGCCCACGCCCCTCAACGCGGGAAAATCCTTTTGGCCTAACTGATCGCGAGATGATGGTGCTGGCTCTTTTAAGTGAAGGGTTGAGCAATCCAGAGATTGCCCACCGCTTAACGATTTCGCCACGCACCGTAGAACATCACGTTTCGGCCATTCTGAGCAAGATGACAGTCGAGTCTCGTGGCGAGGCGGCCGCCCTTGTGTACCAACACAATCTATTCCCCGCCGAGTAGACTATCCCCCAAAATAGGTAAGCTATCTCCCCAACATAGGTGAACGCTCCGATGTGCCGGCTGCGGTCGTTGTCTATGATGGCTGCATTCATTCGTTGACCAAATGCAGCACATAAAAAAGGAGTGTTACCGATGCCTAGATACCTTGTGGAACGAACGTTTTCTGAAGGACTTGCCCTGCCGGCCAATGAAGAAGGTGCGCAGGTTTGCCAAACCGTGGTCGGCAACAATGCCACAGTGGGGGTGACCTGGATTCATTCCTACGTTACCGAAGATAAGCAAAAGACCTTCTGCGTTTACGATGCCCCAACACCAGAAGCCATTCGCAGTGCGGCTGAGCAGAGTGGCTTACCTGTAGACCGCATTACGGCCGTACGCGTACTAGACCCTTATTTTCATTTGTAGGCAAACAAATGCCAAAATTAAGTGAAAACGGGGAAGTCCTTTGCATTAAAAATTAGTACTTCTTCCGTTTTCCCTAAGTAAAAACCAATTTCCCGCTCATTCTTATTCAAAATTCTTTTTGGTTTTTACACCAAACTTGGAGAACTTTCATGAATCGCAAAAAATTAATGTTGTTTGGGGTAGTTGTTTCTCTTTTGTTGATAACAGTACAGGTAGTTTTTGCAGACGGCCGTTTTCATCATGAACTCCAGCGGCTACGAACAGCTACGGCACGCTTCCACAACATTCCTGTGGCGCAAGCTGCCGGCTACGATCTTGTCCCTGGTTTAGACTACTGCTTCGAGAATCCCGGGGTCGGGGCGATGGGTTACCACTATATTAATCAAGACATTATGGATTTGAACGTCGATATGCTGCGTCCAGAAGCTATGGTTTACGCTACGGATCGTAACGGCCGTCTTACGTTAGGCGCTGTTGAGTATATTGTGCCTGCTGCCGAGTGGGATGCTGCAGGACACAGTGTGCCGCCTCAGCTTTTTGGCCGTCACTTCCACCTGAACGAGAGTTTGGGCGTGTACATTCTTCACGCCTGGATTTGGAAAACCAATCCAGCGGGCATCTTTGAAGACTGGAATCCAAATGTTTCTTGCCCCTAAGTACAGATAATGTTGTTTTGTTGGATGAGGAGCAAGTATTCTTAGATGCGTCTTGAACTGAACCGTTCTCATATAAGAATGCTCGCTCCTTACTACCGTTAGCAATTCCAACGATTCCAACAATTTAGTCATGGCATTGGTGTTACCCGCGCATCACCCCGGATATGATTGCCTCCGTTTTGTCTGTATCTGCCAAATTCCTGAACCGGTGAGTTGCTTGCTGACTGTTCCTGATAGAACTGCTTGAACGAAAGACATTCCTAAGCACGTTAAACAATGCCTGGCTAACCCCGAAACGTCCGTACTATGCACTGTTAGGTGACATTGGGCAACACTTGGCTTCTTGGGGGTGCCGTTTGAGATTGAGTTGCAAAGATGATTTTGGGCTGACGACTAAATAACTGTCGCAATTGCCTCGTCAACCTTGGCTTCTAAGCGGCGAATTGTACCTAATGGTCACTGACCTGCTGCAGGTCATCTAGCAAGCCTTGTTAGACGAATCCCTCACGCTTCCTTTCTAGATTGCAAATAAGTCCGAAACCGAAATACCTCTTGGAAACCAAGCCTTTCATAGACAGGGTAACCCATCGCTGAGGCTTGCAAGATGCCAACGTGATAACCCATTTCTTTTGCCTCAAGCAATGGCAGCCGAGTCATCGCTGCGCCGATCCCTTTGCGTCGTGCTTCTGGGGCCGTGGCGACAGCATAAATACCTGCAACGCCAGAATCCAACACCATCGAGGAGGATGCAACTGGCACATTATCTAAATAGCCAATGTAATGATGGGCTGCTTTATAATATGGATTGGTAAAGGTCGCTTCTAATCCTGCTATCTCAGCGCCAACTGGGTCGGGCACACCAAAACCCCTCGCTGTCGTCTGTGCCCATAGCGCTTGCCCTTCTGGATTGTTTACTTTATTGACTTTTTCAATTCTAAAATTTTCAATATCGGATTGCATGGAACGCAACGCGGCCAACGCTACGATCATGTTGGGTGATTCTCCCGCCGGTTGCAAACCATATTGTTCCAACAAGGCGTCGATATTTTCCGGCGTGGTTTGCGGCCCGACCCACCACATGGCTGGCCCACCCTTTCTATTTAACTTCGCTTGAAGGTCCTCAACGGTTGATTGAACATCCTCGCTTGTCATATTGATAGAGACAACCCCATTAAATACGGGGGCCGGAAGACCCGAATAAAAAGAAACATTATTGGGGGTCGACACGAGGGCACATCCCTTTCCGCTGCCATAAATAGAGTAAAATGCGGCCATATTTTTTATCGAGGCACTCTGCAGTTTTTCTGATGAACTATTTTTAATCATTTCTTGTGAGGTGTTTTCCATGATTGCTTCCATTTATATGCTCCTAGGTTATTTACGACAAATTTGATGACACAGACAGTAAAGCATAAGTGCCATCTCCCCTTCTATGGAAAAGTCGTACAAAAACCCGTACAATGTCGTACAGAACCGTACTCCTCAAAGAGACAGACAGTATGCAACGAGAGATTACATTTGGAGATTGGCTAAAGGGTCGCCGCAAATCATTGGGGATTACCCAGAAGTCACTTGCAGAACGCACCAGTTGTTCTGTTGAAACAATCTACAAGATTGAAGCAGGTCGCAGACGACCGTCTCTACAAGTCGCCGAGTTATTAAGTCACGAACTCGGTATCGACGACAGAGACCAAGAGGCGTTCATTCAATTTGCCCGATCCACAGAGGCGTTTCAGCTAAACGGCCGTTCATCCCAGCAAACCCCGTGGCGCACCAACTTTATTCCCGATAACAACCTGCCCACACAGCTAGACAGTTTGATTGGGCGCGAGCAAATCGTCGCAGATGCTCACGGCATGCTCAAAAAAGAAGATGTACGCTTGATCACGCTCATTGGGTCGCCCGGCATCGGCAAGACACGCGTGGCGATTCAATTGGGGGAAACGGCCGTTCTTGATTACCCGAACGGCGTCTATTTTGTCCCTCTCGCTGCCATTCAAAAAACCGACCAAATTGTTTCAGCCATCGCGCAAACATTGGGCATCGTCATCTCAGGGCGAAAAGATGCGCTGGACAGTTTGAAACAACATCTCTTTGAACAGCAGTTGTTGCTCATCCTGGATAACTTTGAGCAACTGCTAGATGGTGCCCACATCGTCAGCGACATTCTCATAGGCTGCCCGCTGGTCAAGATAGTCGTCACCAGTCGTTCACCGCTCCGCATTCGGGGTGAAAAACAACTGCCTGTGGAGCCGCTGGCCTTGCCCGGCTACCTTTCTGCTCATCACGATGAGAACATTGGAAACTACCCCGCTGTGCAGCTGTTTGTGGAACGGGCAACGGCCGTTATTCCCACATTTGAATTAACCAACCGAAACGCCTTCGCCGTTGCCTCCATTTGTGCCCGTTTAGATGGCGTGCCGCTGGCTATTGAAATCGTCGCCGCCCGTCTTCGACTTCTACAGCCGCAAGAAATCTTGGAAAGATTAACTGGACAAGAAATATTGACCGCCAGGGGCGCCGTCGATATGGATCAACGCCACCACACTTTAGGCACAGCCATTGCCTGGAGCGTTGATTTGCTCAACGATGCGGAGCGGGAATTCTTCTGTCGTCTGGGCGTTTTTGTCAATGGCTTCACGCTTGACGCGGCCCAATTCGTGGCAGACCCTCCAATCAATGCCTTAGAGTTGTTATCGTCACTCGTAGATATGAGTCTCCTGAAACGTGATCCAGAGAAATCGGGGAATTTGGGTTTCGTCACGTTGGTGACAATCCGTGACTTTGCGCTCGCTGAGCTAAATAAAACGACGCAGTTAGATGCCGTTTTGCAGCGTCATGCCAATTACTACCTTCAATTTGCCCTCAAAATGGAGCCGCGCATCCATTCTGGTAAACCAGCAGAGACACTGGCTGAATTATCAGCCGAGCACGACAATTTTCTTGCCGCCTTGGATTATTTCATGGACAAAGGGGCGTGGCAACAGGCGCTACAACTCGCTGGGGCATTGGGTGAGTATTGGGTCTATCGCAATCACTCTGTATTGGCGCTGCGTTATGCCAGCGACTTGATTGCCGCAACGGACAGGCTGCCGCTCATCGTTGAACGCGCCAAGGTGCTGGGGCGTGCTGCGATGGCAGCAGATTTCGCAGAAGACAACACCTTGGCCTCACAATATGCACGCCAAGCCAAGACGCTTGCCGTCGCGTCACAAAATCAAGAGGAAATCGCCTTTGCCTGTTTAGCAGTCGTTATGTGCCACCATGAAGTTGAAGAAGATGAACAGCTGTTTGACTGGCTGGAACAGGGTTTTGCCGCTGCCAGTGAAAGCCAACAGCCGTGGCTAACTGCCAGTTTACTCAACGCGTATGGTTGCGTGGAACGGGCGAAACAGCGCTATGACAGTGCTTTGGGCTATTATGAAAAGTCGT
>CBDUOF010000283.1:0-7372 GCA_965368765.1 uncultured Anaerolineae bacterium
TGGCACCTAATCGGCACAAAATTGGTCACGAGAGCTAATAATAGCGCTGACCCTACTTGTGAAGGGCAACTTGATTAGCAAAATTGAATGAACCGGAAGAGATTTGCGCGTAAATATTGAAGATGCGAAAACAGCACTGCGAATAGCCTGGGGAAGGCCCTTATTTCGCTTGGCACAACGATCATTCTGGCTTTGGTTAATGTTAGTGGCACGGAAGATACGGCCGCAGAATCGTTGCTATAACATCGTGAGCGCAATTTAAATAAAAAGAGGACACGCGCCACTCGCATGTCCTCTTTTTTGATGTCTTTTTAGCGCCCGATTATTCTGGGCGATCCGTTAACCTGAAAAAAGCACGTCGATAAATGTTCCTAAGTCGTCCTTACCTTCCAGCATCTTCAGGTTAAACACCTCCGTGAAGCCACAGTGGAGACAAGAAACAAAGACGTATCGGTAGGGTTGAATATCCAAAAAGCGGGAGATGCCCGTGCCCGACATCGTTAATTTTTCTACGTGGGCACCACTGCTCTTGCAACGATTACAGACAAATTCGTCGGCCAAAATCTTTTCAACATTTGCTTTGCTCATCAATCACTCCATTTCTTTAATTTACCTATTTCTAAAGTTATATACGCAAGAAAGGAGCGAATGTTGCGTAAGCTATGCAGAGGAGATCCCCTATGATAACGCACGTTCAATTGTGGAGCGATAGCTAACGCTGAAACAAGCGATTCGCGCCCACTTTACGCCTGGAGCGACAACCCTTGGGAGATAATTAAGCTTAGCTTTCTGCCTGCTGCTTGAGCCCTGCGGCAAACTGCTTGAAGCTCTCGGTAAGATCAGGAATGCTTTTGCCAAAAATGGGCAACAAGAGCCCACTGAATATTTCTTCCGTGTGAAAAATGGTCTGGCCATCCTGACCCGGTGAGAGTGTGTGGGTACGCTCTGATTTAAACAGGCCAAACGGCATGCCCCCGGTAAGCACCATCTTCTTGCCCGGCTCAAACGCCGTAACCTTGACAGCAAACGCCTGGTCGGGGCTGAATTTGGTGAAAAACTTTACCTTTTCCCCGGGTCCCAACTGACCCTCAACCCGAACCATGCCCGGATCCCAATTTGGATACGCCGCTGTATCTACCAAGACATTCCACACTTTTTGCGGTGTGGCGTTAATGGTTGTTTCTGCGTTATAAGATTTCATATTTCTATTCCCCAATCGGATTATTTTGACGCATTTTTTAGTGTTTGTTGCACGTAATCTGTTAATGCCACTTTATTGAATTCGGGCGTCGTGACCCGCATCGTGCGTGCTTTTTTGCCGTCCCCTTCCAACAGACCGTGCGCGTCTTTGATATTGATCCCTTCAAGAAAAATCAGAGAAACTTTCCCTTTGCCTACCACGGTTTGAATATGGTTCTTCGTCGTGCCGTAAACCAGGCAGTCTTTCCACTTAATGCTTTCATTGAACGATGGCCCTGCTGCCAATATACAGGCGCGTAACTCCAGGAACAATGGCGCAATTGCTTCATCCAAATTGCTGAGATACTCATTTACAATGTCGTTTTGTGATTTTATATAGTTCATGTGGATACTATACCTTCTGCGTCAAGAATCTCATTGTAAGAAGCGGCCATAAGGTTGTCTTGCAGAATAGAGTTTGCTTGAAAATGCTCAAGTGGGGAGAGACCGGTTATTTTTTTGAAGGCATGGTTCAAGTGAGGCTGGTCATAAAACAGCTCAGAATTGATGTGTTCAATAATGCGCGGATTTTGTGAGCTAAAGTCACATGATTGTCCCAGGAATGCGTGTATATTTTGAATTGCGAGCATTTCTTTTTTGCTAAGTCCAAATATGGATTTGTACAATCTGCGCTTGTGACGTGCCGAAAAATGGGCCAGCTGATCGGATTCTTGCAGGGTGGGGGACAGCAAGGGAACGGCCGTTTTCCTCACCTGATTGTTCTGCAGCGTCGTTCTTATCTGTGTGGCAAAATCTGCTATATCATTTACTGGATGCTCAATCCAGCGCTCAGGCAAAAAACAATTCGAAGGCAGACCGTTTCTCCAGAACGATTCAGCAAAAGGGAGCGTAAGGCGGACGCCAAACAGGGTGATAGGAAGGGCAAGTTGAAAGGTAACCCCATGGGTAAAGAGTGTTTTTAGCGCTTGCTGGGGCAGCCACGATTCGGTTCCATCGACGCCATCTAAATAGCGCATCTTTCCCTGTTGCAGAAAGAAGAAGTCGTAAAAGAGTTCGGGAATGAAGGTATCGTCAATGGTAGTCGGCGCAGCCCCATCGATCTGCAACTTCCAGAAGAATGCTGTGCCAACGGATGGTTCTCCATTAATTTTTTGAAATGAGATCTTCATTTATTTGCCTATCCATTGATTTTTGCTACACTGTGTTCGGCTCCCCCCCAAGAGATGACCTGTAAGCGCCTGCTTGCGGGTCATCTCATTTTTATTTTACGGCAACTTCTCCAGCGCTTTTTCCATCACCGCTAAATGCTCCATTTCATGGTCGGCAATGAGGTGGCACACTTGCTCGATGCTCATGATTTGTAGGCTGCCGTGCCGACCCTGTTTGGCCCAATCATTTGGTTGTAACGTTTCGATAAAGCTGAGTAGAGCGCTGCGGTTCTGTTGTAAGTCGGCCAAAAGCGCTTCGGTGGTTTTTTCGGCCGTTTTTTGGATGACGCGATTGTTCCAGCGTGCCAGATCGAAGTCGGGCGGAACAGGGTTGTTTCCCTGTTGCCATTGGGTGATCAGTCCTGTCATACCTCGCTCGGCGTCTACCAAATGGCGCAGCAGATCGGCAATTGTCCAATTTGCATCTTCGCTGTAAACGGCCGTCTGCCAGGCTGACTGGTCCAATGAATTAATAAACGCCAGGAGCGCCGCTCGTTCTGTTTTTAGCTTACTCACAAGTTCCGCTTGCTTGCTATCTGCCATACTGTCTCTCCTTTACCCAAAAATAGGGTACGACCGTCGCACCTTCTTTATAACACATGGTCAGGTAACTGCGTTTTCTTCCAGACTGTACTGCCTATACAGTTCTTTGCTCATGACCTTACGCAGGCGCGTCACAGCCTCAAAAACGTCGACAAAGCTGGTGTAGAGGGGGGCGAGGCCAAACCGGATGTTATCTGGTTTGCGAAAGTCAGGAATGACCTGCATCTCCTGGATGAGGGCCTGGCTGATGCGCCAGCCCTCTGGATGGCCTAACGAGATGTGAGAACCGCGAACGGCCGTCTCTCTTGGCGACTTCAGGCTAAAGCCCAGCGGCGCCAGCCAGGCTTGCCATAAATCGACCAGGTAGCTGCTTTGTTGTGCCGACTTGGCCCGAACTGCCTCCATGCCCGCTTCCAGCAGTAAATCGACTCCTGGCTCAATGAGCGCTGTGGATAAAATTGGGGGCGTGCCAGTAAGGAAGTGGCGCACTCCGGCATCCCGCTGATAGGTTAAGGAAAAGTCAAACATGTCTCGATGGCCCATCCAACCAGTGATGGGATTGCCCAACTTTGCTTGCCATTCCCGCTGAACGTACAGGAAAGCGGGTGAGCCCGGGCCGCCGTTCAGATATTTGTAAGTGCAGCCTACGGCCAGCGGAGCGCCAGCTGCGTGTAGGTCAGCCGGAACGGCGCCAACGGAATGGCTCATGTCCCACAGCATGAGGGCGCCGACATTGTGAGCCAGCTGGGTAACGGCCGTTAAATCATAGGTGTAGCTACTTTTAAAAGCCGTGTGGCTCAGGGCCACCAGCGCCGTGTCGCTGTCAATCGCGCGGGCCAACGCTTCAACCGGGCCGTGAATACCATCTGGAGAAGGAACAACTTCAATTTGCATGGGCCGTCCTGCCAGCTTCGCCACGCCTTGCAAAATATAGTGATCTGAGGGGAAGTTAAGATCATCAGTGACAATTTTGGAACGGCCGTTATTGACCTGCACCGCTGCCAAAGCCAGCTTAAACAAATTGATTGAGGTTGAGTCTGCAACGATCACCTCATCCGCATCTGCCCCAATGAGCTGGCCAATTTTGCCACCAATTTTGGCCTGCAGCTCAATCCAGCCTTCATTCCAGCCACGAATAAGCCGCTGCCCCCACTGTTGTTGGATTAACTCTTGGGCGTAGGTATGATTGCTTTTGAGCAGCCGTCCCAGGGAATTGCCATCCAGATAAATCAAAGCGTCATCGCCGATGACAAATTGGTCACGAAAGTGAGCCAGCGGGTCTTCACGGTCAAGTTTTTGAGCGTAGGCTAACTCGGTTAACTGTGGCATTGAAAGTTCCTTTCGCGGTTTTGGATAGTAATAGTTGTGGCTGATTTATTAATCTTAGCCCATGTTGTGGACAAACAAAAACGGGCTGACCATCTGATTGGGTGTTGCCTGCCCAATTGACCAGTACCCAAAACGGCCGTTCTGAGCCATACTTCTCTTTACGATCAATGACTTTTGTTATACGCTCCTCGCGCAAACTTGACCCAAAATGTATTGGTAAAAAGGAACGTGAGCGAAGCCTCTAGGAGGATTACATGGGTTTTCACGGTGGCGGCTGGTGGGCCTACATTGCACACGACGAAAAACAGGCGCGTCCGGCGATTACGCGGGATTTACTTTGGCGCGTTTGGGAATTTGCCAAACCTTACAGGCGCAAAATTGTTGGCTTGCTCATTACCATCCTGCTCATTACCAGCATTTCGCTCATTGCGCCGCTGTTGGTGCGATCCTTTATCGACACAGCCATTCCCAATCGAGATTATCGACTGCTCACCCTGTTGGCCGCAGGCATGGTCGCGATTCCCATTGTCAACGGAGGCATTGGCGTTCTACAGCGCAATCTCAATTCCCAGATCGGTGAAGGTGTTATCTATGATTTGCGCCGGGCGCTGTATGAGCACATGCAGCGAATGTCTTTGCGCTTTTTTACCCAGTCTCGCACGGGTGAGCTAATGTCCCGTCTGAACAATGACGTTATCGGGGCACAGCGCGCTATCAGCGATACGATTGTCACCATCATTTCTAATATTGTATCGCTGATTGGCACCCTCATTATTTTGCTGTCGTTAGAGTGGCGGCTAACGCTGCTGGGGTTGGCGATCCTGCCGCTCTTTGTGCTGCCGGCCCGGCGGGTGGGGCGCGTTCTGCGCGACCTGCGACGCAAGTCGCTAGAGATTAGTGCGGAAATGAACGCAACCATGAATGAGACGCTCAATGTCAGCGGTGCCTTGCTTGTTAAGCTATTTGGCCGGCAACAGCAAGAGATTGAGCGATTTTCGGTGGATGCGGCTGAGGTGCGGGATATCGGGGTGCGTTCTGCGGTGATTGGTCGCTGGTTTTTTATGATGTTGGGCATTATTGGCGCGGTGGGAACGGCCGCTGTCTATTGGGTTGGCGGCTACTTGGCACTGGAAGAGGCGTTCACCGTGGGCACCATTGTTGCCTTTGGCAGCTACCTGAGTCAGCTTTACGGCCCACTTATGGCCCTAACCAATGCTCCTGTGGAATTTGCCCAAAGTATGGTTAGTTTTGAACGTGTCTTTGAAGCCCTGGACATTCCAGTCGAAATTGGAGAAAAGCCGGATGCGAAGGTGCTGACTGCCACAAACGGCCGTCTTAATTTCGAAGATGTTTCGTTTACCTATACAGACGAAGACAAAGGCGGGTTGCAGGAAGTGGCTCGCTTTAGCTGGCGCGGCGGCAGTGAAGCGCTGCTCAAGCGGGGCAAAGCCAAACAGAATGGCGAGAGCCTGCCGGAAGATGACGAGGATGCCGAGATTCAGCAGCGTTGGGCCCTGCGCAACATTAACTTTACAATCGAACCAGGTGAGCTAGTGGCTCTGGTTGGCCCCAGCGGTGCGGGTAAAACTACCATTACTTACATGATTCCCAGACTGTATGATCCGACAGACGGCCGTATCTCCATCGACGATCATGATTTACGAGACCTCACGCTAAAGACCCTCGCCGACAACATCGGGATGGTCACCCAGGAATCCTATCTATTTTATGACACGATTCGGGCCAACCTGCTTTATGCCCGTCCAGATGCCACCGAACAGCAGATGATATCAGCCGCCAAAGCCGCGAACATTCATGACTTTATTGCTCAGCTGCCCGACGGCTATGATACCGTTGTCGGTGAGCGTGGTTATCGGCTGAGCGGTGGTGAGCGTCAGCGCATTGCCATCGCCCGGGTCGTTCTTAAAGATCCGCGCATCTTGGTGCTCGATGAGGCGACCTCCCACCTGGACTCCCTCTCTGAGGCGCTCATTCAGGAGGCACTTGCCAAAGTAATGGAAGGGCGCAGCAGCCTGGTTATTGCCCATCGTCTTTCCACCGTGCTGGCAGCCGATAAAATTTTGGTGATGCAGCAAGGCCAGTTGGTAGAACAGGGAACGCACGTCGAGCTGCTGGAGAAGGGGGGATTGTACACAAGCTTGTACGAAACTCAGTTCAAGCCAGTTGAAACGATTTAGCCGCAAATTCCGGAACAGCATGGCAGGTGAGAGGAACCCATTGTCAGGCAACGCCTCACCTGCCCGTTAATCCTACTGCTCCTTCCTGTTTTGTAGCTGTGGTACCACAATTGCGGCCAGTACAAGTAATAAAATCAATGCCAAAAAAGCAAGACCGATTGGATCCATTAGACACCTCCGTTTCAAAGTCCTCCCATTTTAGAGCAGCCTCTCTGAAAGGCAACTGAAGCACCAGATTTCTCTCGATGCCGCCTGGCTGAAAGGACGGACCTTTTGCGTTGGGTGACCTTTGTCATACCTCAAAATGCAGTTTGTCACTGTCTAGTAGGCAACCCCTTTCCTACAATGATTAATGTTGTGTCAACCCAATTCAATCGGGGAGAATGACCGACGTAGAATTCCACAAAATATCTCCCCAGATCAGACACTGAGACGTGATGCTTATCTTCATTAATCTAAATATTCCATTGGGAGGAATAATCTTATGACAACTGCAATGGCTCCAGAAAGAGAGTCGCAACCTGAATCAAAATCAAACCAGAAGTATGTTTACCTTTTTAGCGAGGTAAACCTGGCAGAAAAATATGTGAACGGCTCCTGGGACAAGGTGCGTGGTTTGCTGGGTGGCAAAGGCGCTAACCTGGGCGATATGACGCGCCTGGGTGTACCAGTACCTCCCGGCTTTACTGTGACAACAGAGGCATGTAACGCTTACCTTGCTGCAGGCGAAAAGTTTCCCGCAGGCATGTGGGAGCAAGAACTGGAGGCAATGAAGGCGGTTGAACAGGCCAACGGCAAGAAGTTAGGTGACTTACAGAAGCCCTTATTGGTTTCTTGTCGCTCTGGCGCAAAATTCTCGATGCCAGGCATGATGGATACTGTTTTAAACATCGG
>CBDUOF010000284.1:0-7365 GCA_965368765.1 uncultured Anaerolineae bacterium
GCTAAATTTAACATTGTTTAGGTCTGGTTTAACCCAGCCCGTTTCGGTTTCCTCTATGATGGGCACATCTTACAAAATATTTTTGGGAGGCCAAAACATGAATCGTAAAAAAGGTATTTTAGCAGCAGGGACGTTGACCGGATTGGTGCTCATCACCATTTTGGGCCTGGGCTTTGGCAATTTGGGGGCGTTGGCTTCGGGTGGCAGTGACAACACGGCCGTACCGCAACTCATTCCCCAGGAACCACAAATCACCACCACCGACCCCGCCGCCGAAGAAGCGGTGCAGGCGTGGCAAGCGTACAGCACCGAGCTGGAACAAACGGTGCGCGTGTTACAGGAGCGTGAAAACACCTACCAGGCAAATATCGAGGCAGCAAATGCTACAATCGTGAATCTGCAGGACCAGGTGAACAGCGTCAACAGTGCGGCAAACAGTGGAGCCAGCTATGAAGAACATGAGGATGAGCACGAAGCCCATGAAAGCGAACAACCTGATGGGCATGAAGCACACGAGGATCACGACGATGACGACTAAACGTACTGCCCGATCCGGCCCGCAAGGTGGCCTGTTGAAGACATTTCTGGTAGTGGGCAGTCTGGTGGCAACGCTGGCAGGCACGCGCCTGCTGGCAGCCCAGGACTCGGCCGTTGTGGAAACGGCCGTTCCCGCCAATGCCCCCGTCACCGTCGTGGTTCCGGCCAGTGGCAGCACAGACTTACCGCTGCCGCCTACCAGCCGAGGGACCCAGATTGAACTTAAACAAATTCCGCAGGTGGTGCAGCCACAGATTCAGCCAGTGGCGCGCGCCCGCTCATCCCAATAACAGACGAAGTGGACAAACAACCCCACCCCGCCCGCTGGCACTCACATCATTTTTATGCCATGGGCAGCCAAATTGCCCTGTGGCTAGACGGCGATGACTCGGCGTTAACTGCCGCTGCATTCACCCAGGCCGAAGCGCTCTTTGCCCACAACGAATCTGTGCTGAGCCGCTTTCGCCGAACGAGTGAACTGATGCAGCTCAATGGGCGCAGCGGTCAGTGGGTCGAACTCTCTGATTTACTGTGGCGGGAAATCACATTAGCCCTAGGGATGGCTGCTAAAACAAACGGCCGTTTCGATCCCACGCTCCACAATGCCCTGGCTCAAAGCGGCTATGATCGCAGTTTTGATCTGATGGGCGGCGTGGGAAACGGCCGTCAGTTGGCGCCTGAAACGTTGGTGGGCCGGTGGCAGGAGATTGCCCTGGAGAAATCTCGGCACGCTGTTCGGCTGCCCGCTGGCGTGCAGCTCGATTTAGGCGGTATTGCCAAGGGGGACACCGCACAGCAAGCCCTGGCGCTCTTGCAACCCGTTGGGCCCTGTCTGGTGGATGCCGGGGGCGATCTGGTTGCCGGCACAGCGCCGCCTGGGCATCCGGGCTGGCCCGTTGCGCTAAGCCGACCCGGCTCTGAGCGCTTAAGCACGCCATCTGATTTGGCCACCTTTTGGCTGGCGGACGGCACGATGGCGACCTCTGGCCTGGATTATCGTAACTGGATGCAAGACGGCTGCCTCAGGCACCATCTCATCGACCCCCGAACTGGCCAACCCGCCGAAACAGACGTGCTCACGGCCACGGTGTTTGCTCAGACTGCTGCCGTGGCAGAGGCATGGGCCACCGCCCTGTTGGTTGCAGGCAGTGAAGCGGGTATCAGCGCCTTGCTGGACGCAGATTTGGCAGGGTTGATCGTGAGGCGCGACGGCCGTATGTTGGCCACGCCGCAAATGGACGCATTGCTTCAGGGGGACGCGCCAGCTTTGGCCTGAAGCAGTTCCAGAATCAAATTCATTTATTCAAATTGACTCATTCATCTTATTGGAGTTATTCATGACAACGATTACCAACAGAAACGACCGTTCCGCATTTTGGGATAGCGCCGCGACACTACTTTTCAGCCTGGTGCTGGGCGTTACGGGCGGACTGGTGCTGCTGGCGGCGGGATGGCTGCTGGTTAGCACGCCCTTCGGTGCCACGATGGCCAACGCCCTGGCCATCACCCAAAAGACACCGTGGTACGTTACTCGCTCAGCGGGCACCGTGGCTTACCTGTTGCTGGCAGGATCCACCATCTGGGGACTGCTGCTCAGCACCAAACTCATCAAAGAAGCTGTACCGGCGGCGTTGGCCCTGGCCATGCACACGATTCTGTCCTGGCTGGCAGTAGGGCTGACGGGGCTGCATGCCCTGGCGCTGCTGTGGGACAGCTACTTCACGTACACGCTGGCCGACCTCACCATTCCTTTTGTGGGTCCCTACCGACCCGAATGGGTGGGGTTGGGCATCATCGGCTTTTACCTGATGTTTCTCGTCTCGCTCAGCTTTAACTTTCGCAAGCAGCTTGGCCAAAAACGGTGGCGACAGCTGCACTACGCTTCGTTCGGCGTTTATATTTTGGCCACCGTGCATGGCACAATGGCCGGAACAGACAGCAGCAATCTGGGGATGCAGCTGCTTTACTGGGGCAGCGGGTTGATTATCCTGTTCTTAACCAATTTCCGGCTGCTGGTCGGCAAGGTGGGCAGGAAGCAGAGTTAAAGCTAATTTTGGGTTTTATGAACGGCCGTATTCTCCATGAATACGGTCGTATTTCTCCGCTGGCTTCAACCTCCAATAATGATTAAAATACCCAAATGCAAAAACCATTCCAACTAACATTACAGTTCGTCACTTTGTTCATGCTGGTCACCTTTCTGGTGGCCTGTGGGGGAGGGGCATCGCCCGACCCGGTCAATGCCTCAGAGACAATATCGCCAACCGTTGTTGCTGCGGAGGATACGGCCGTTCCCGCCACAGCTACGCTCCCGCCACCGGTTGTCCCCACCATCACCTTGCCACCGCCAGCTATCATAAAAGATGACCCCACGCCCACCGTTTTGCCAACCGCCACCGCCACGCCGGCGCCCGTCGCCCTTTACAGTGCCGCCGATTTTGGCACTGACCGCAATCCGCTCACGGGCGAACTCATGGCCGATCCTTCTGTGCTGGAGCGACGGCCGATTGCCATCAAAATCTCAAATAATCCCGCCAGCTACACCCGCCCCCAGCATGGCATAGGCCAGGCCGATATCGTGTTTGAGCACGTCACCGAAACCAACATAACCCGCTTCACCGCCATTTTCTACGGCCAAACCCCAACCGACGTTGGTCCCATTCGCAGCGCCCGACTCATCGACAAAGAGCTGCCCGCCATGTATGACGCCGCCATCTTCATGTCTGGCTCCCATCCGCTCGTCCTCCGGGCCATTGCCGATTCAGACATTGGCGACCGCATCTACCGCGAAACGGCCACCGGCTTTTACCGCAAGGAAGATGATCCCAACATCCCCTTTGAGCATACCCTTTTTGCCGATCCGGTGGGATTGTGGGAAGCGGTTGAGTGGGGCAATGATAATCGTGCCCCCCGCTTTAGCACGACGATGGCCTTCGATACGACCCCGCCAGCCGATGGCGAACCTGCCAGCTACGTGGAAATCAACTATTCAACCTGGTCGCAGGTCGTGTGGGAATATGATGCAGAAAACGGCCGTTACTATCGCACCGTCGATGGTGAAACCTTTATCGACGACAACAACGGCGAGCAGGTGAGCGCCGCCAACGTTATCATTCTCTACGCCCCACACACCTTCGACCGCGAAATCTGTGTTTATCCCCGCGACGACGGCGGCTGCGACCTGTACACGACCGAAATCCAGATTTGGGGACGTGGCTACGCCATGCTCATCCGCGACGGCCAAAAGTACGACGTCACCTGGCTGCGCCAAAACCGCAGCGATATGTTCACCTTCATCGACCGCGAAGGGAACGCGGTGCCGCTGCAAGTGGGCAACACCTGGTTTCAGATCGTCCCCTTTTATTACGACGACCCGATTATTGAGTAACCGCATTCTGAGACGCAGTTGACATGAATGATAAGAAGCCTGGTCCTGCATCGCCCGGCTCTTTTGTCATTGCCCCGGAACCAAAATATGTACTATCTCCTTGCCTCTCTGGCGCGGTTCTCCCTGTATAATTCAAGCAAGCAACCTTTGTGTGTTCAATTAGGTTTGGTCGTCCATCATCCGCTTCGGCGCTCAACCAACCTTGGTGATAGAAAATAAGGGTCTGGTCGCTGCGGCCTCCAGTGTCGTTTTCTGCTACTGGCGAACACATCATCCTTCTTCAGCCACTTTTGGCTCTTCATTCTTTCTGTTTCAAACAATCCAAATAAGGAGAAAAATATGTTGTACAAACAGCGTGATCATAAATGGGTATATCTATTTAGTGAAGGGCGATCTGGCATGAAAGAACTATTGGGTGGTAAAGGGGCCAACGTCGCAGAGATGACGCAGGCGGGCTTACCTGTTCCGCCAGGTCTCACCATCACGACGGAAGCATGCAATGCCTATATTCAATATGAACATCAATTCCCTGAAGGAATGTGGTCGCAAGTTCAGGCTGCCCTCACCCAGATAGAAGCTGATGCGGGTAAGCAGTTTGGCAGTAGTGAGAACCCGCTTCTTGTTTCAGTGCGTTCCGGTGCGGCAATTTCCATGCCCGGTATGATGGATACCGTCCTAAATCTGGGTCTCAACGACACAACGGTGGAAGGGCTCGCTCGCCTCACAAACAATCGCCGCTTTGCTCTGGACGTCTACCGTCGCTTTATTGCGATGTTTGGCACAATCGTCATGGTTGTGCCTGGTGAAAAGTTTGCCCGTGCCTTGGAACGCCTCAAAACGCAAACCAGCTCTGGCCGAGACACAGACCTCACTGAGGAACAGCTTGACGAATTGATTGCCATTTACAAACGGATCATTTTCACTGACCGCCACGGCGGCGATTTTCCTCAAGATCCCTATGAGCAGCTGCGAATGGCCATTGCGGCTGTATTTGACTCCTGGAACGGCCGTCGCGCCATCGATTACCGTCGCATTCACCGCATTCCAGATGATTTGGGAACGGCCGTTAACGTTCAGGCCATGGTTTTTGGGAATATGGGGTGGGACAGCGGCACGGGCGTTGCCTTTACCCGGAACCCATCCACCGGCGAAAAGAAGGTTTTTGGTGAATACCTACTCAATGCGCAGGGCGAAGATGTTGTCGCTGGCATTCGTACCCCAAAATCCATTTTTGATATGGCAGATGAACTCCCGGAATCGTATCAACAGCTCATGAGCATTATCCAGCGGCTGGAATCTCACTATCAAGATATGCAGGATATTGAGTTCACGATTGAACAAGGCAAGCTGTGGATACTGCAAACGCGGACGGGTAAGCGGACGGGTGCAGCGGCCGTTTCTATTGCGGTTGATATGGTGAACGAAGGCGTCATTGATCGGGAAACGGCCGTTTTGCGGGTGGAGGCCAATCAGCTTGATCAGCTCCTGCACCCTACCGTTGATCTTGATGCGGATGCCGTGGTCGTAACCAGTGGCCTACCGGCTAGCCCCGGCGCTGCTGCCGGCATCGTTGTCTTAGACCCCGATGACGCTGTCATAGCCAATCAACAAGGTCAGCCCGTCATCCTGGTTCGCCACGAAACCAGTCCCGACGATTTTCACGGGATGGCTGCGGCAAAAGCCATCCTCACGGCCCGTGGCGGCATGACCTCTCATGCAGCCGTTGTGGCCCGCGGCATGGGAACCCCCTGCATTGTCGGCGCCAGCGATATCCACATCAGTATCGAAGAGGGTTACTTCTACGCCAACGAGCATCAGATACGCCAGGGCGACTGGGTCACGATTGATGGTTCCACGGGCACAGTGCTGTTAGGGCAGGTCAAAACGAAACAACCGGAACTCGGCCAGAATTATCAAACCCTGATGAACTGGGCCGACGAGATTCGCCGACTTGAGGTGCGTACCAATGCCGATACCGGCCACGATGCCGGCGTTGCCCGCAGCTTCGGTGCCCAGGGCATCGGCCTTTGCCGCACGGAGCACATGTTCTTCGGCGAGGAACGGCTGGCCATCATGCGTAAAATGATTTTGGCCGAAAATTTAGCAGCGCGTCAGGAAGCGCTGGAAAAGCTTCTCCCCATTCAACGGAACGATTTCCTGGAAATATTTGAAGCAATGAACGGCTTGCCCGTCACCATTCGGCTGCTAGATCCACCGCTGCACGAATTCCTCCCTAACTTTGAGGATCTCCAGGCCGACCTGTATGAACTAAAGCTAAAAACCCAGCAAGTCGGCACCTTTTCCGACATGGATCAGCTGCTGCACCAAATTTGGGAAAAGGAGCAGTTGTTGGGGCGTGTTGAACAGCTCCGCGAAGCCAACCCCATGCTGGGGCACCGCGGCTGTCGCCTGGGGCTGGTTTATCCCGAGGTCACAGAAATGCAGGCCCGCGCCATCATGGAAGCCGCCTGTGAAGCCCAGGTCAAAGGCATTGACGTTATGCCAGAAATAATGATTCCCTTGGTTTCGGTAGAGACGGAGCTGCAAAATCAGCGGGCTATTGTGGCTCGGGTGGTTGAAGAAGTCCTGGGAACGTACGGCATTAGCATTGCCTACCAAATTGGTACGATGATTGAGCTGCCGCGTGCAGCCCTCATGGCCGATCGCATTGCCAACCACGCCGACTTCTTCAGCTTTGGCACAAATGACCTGACGCAAACGACGTTTGGTTTGAGCCGGGATGATAGTTCTCGCTTTCTCTCCCATTACGTGACCGAAAAACTGTTGGCTGAAGATCCGTTTCAGGTGTTAGATCAAAGCGGCGTAGGGCAACTGATTCAGATAGGGGTTGAGCGTGGTCGCCAAACGAAGCCCGGACTAAAAACGGGCATTTGTGGCGAGCACGGTGGTGAGCCGCGCAGCATTGCGTTTTGCCATCAGGTAGGTCTGGATTATGTGAGTTGCTCGCCTTATCGTGTACCCATTGCCCGACTGGCTGCCGCACAGGCAACGCTGCTTGAGAAAAAGCATGATGCCTAATGCCCGAAAATCAATAAGTTGCTTGTTTATCGGTTAGCCCCTTAAATATTTCCCGACAAACAACAGGCCACGCGGCAACTTTACGCATCTCTATGAAGCGCTTGATCGCAGATGAACGTCTCGATAAGGGCAAAAATGGGCCGATGCGCGTGGTGTAGACATGTCTTTTCATCTGAAACATGCGCTTGCAGGAGGAACTGGCAACGGCCGTTATCAGTTCCTCTTCAAACATGCCTTGGTGACCAGGCCATCTGATGGGGTGTCTTGAAAGTAGAAAACAGTTTTCACAGAAGGCACAACTTGCGGTAAACTGGAAGCGGAGGCGAAATCATGATAGACACTGACGGAAAATTTTACCTGGGTCGCGTGGTAGACGCGCAAACCAACGAGAAAACAGACCA
>CBDUOF010000285.1:0-7348 GCA_965368765.1 uncultured Anaerolineae bacterium
CCCGCGGGTGATCAGCCATCCCCCATTACCGGACTGGCGGAGGGGGTGCGCAGCTATGCCCTCACCGGACTGACCAACTACACTACGTACGATATCACCCTCAACGGGATGGTTTCTGGGTCGCCGGTTTTCACCGACACGGTCAGCGTCATGCCCACCGACTTGCTGCTCTATTTGCCGTTGACGCAAAAATAAGTGTGCCTGGCCCCTCCTCTCATTTAACAAGAGGAAGGGCCGCTGTGAGGTTGCTTTTAACAGGTGAGGATACCAGGGAAGCTGCCCGTGGCTTAGACAGTAAATGTTTGCCCCAGATGCGGCACAGCGACATCGGGGAAGCCTTGTTCTTGCCGCAATGACGCCGCAAAAGCCAGGGAGGCTTCTTCCTCGCCGTGGACAATAAAAGTGTGAGACGGCCGTTGCTGCAAATGACCTGTCCATTCCAACAGTTCACCCCGGTCGGCATGAGCACTCAGGCCATTAATTGTCGCAACTTCCGCGTTGAGGGCATACTCTTCGCCAAAGATACGCACCTTCGGTTGTTTCTCGACGATGCGCCGTCCGAGCGTGTGTGGCGCTTGCCAGCCAACAATTAAAACTGTATTGCGCGGGTCTTCTATATTGTTTTTCAGATGGTGCAAAATGCGGCCGGCCTCTGCCATGCCGCTAGCGCTAATGATGACCGCGGGTTCGCGCAGAAAGTTTAGCTCTTTGGATTCCGCAGTTGACCGCGTATAGCGCATCATATCAAACCCAAAAGGATCACCATGCTGATCGCCGGCCAGGAAATCGTTGGTTTGTTCGTCATAGGCTTCTGGGTGCAGGCGGTAAATACCGGTGGCATCGATAGCAAGCGGACTGTCGACGTAGACGGGCAATTGGGGGGAGATGTCGCGGGATTCAACAAGCTGGTGCAGCCGATAGACCAGCTCCTGGGTGCGCCCGACGGCAAAGGCGGGCACAATCAGCTTGCCACCTCGTTGGCAAGTTCTGTTTACAATCTTTTCCAGCTTGTCAGTGGCCTCATCCAGATCTCCGTGATCTCGATTGCCGTAGGTGCTTTCGATGAGCAGCACGTCGGCTCTGTCTAAAAAGGCAGGGTCACGCAAAATGGGGCGGTCGGGACGGCCGATATCACCGCTAAACACCAGCCGCACATCACGCCCAGCTTCCTTGTCCTCAATGTCAAGTGCGACGATGGCGGAGCCCAGAATGTGGCCCGCGTCGTAGAAGGTCAGGCTGATGCCGGGGGCAATTTGATACGGCCGTTCATAGCCAATGCCAATAAAATTTTTCAGGCTTTCAACCGCGTCTGCAATCGTATAGATGGGGTCCAGAGGTGGCAGGTCCTGCCGCTTGCGCTTCTTGTTGACATACTGAATATCGTATTGCTGAATTTTAGCACTATCCCGCAGCATGATGGCGCATAAATCGCGCGTGGCATAGGTGCAGACGATATCGCCTGTAAAGCCACTTTTAACCAGATTGGGAATATTGCCGCTGTGGTCGATATGAGCATGAGAGAGAACCAAGATATCCACTTCGGCGGCAGCGTAGGGCAGATTTTGGTTGCGGCTGTAGCTTTCCTTGCGTGAACCTTGATACAGGCCACAATCCAGCAAAATTTTTAGCCCATTCACGCTGACCAAATGTTGGGAGCCCGTGACTGTGCGCACGGCACCGTGAAAAGTAATCTCCATACCTATTTCTCCTTTACGTTTCGTTGTGATTCTGCGTTGGCTGCTTCCCGGCAGCCTGGCAGATTAAGCGTTCCGCAAGACAGACAGGATCTCTTGCGCATACGTTTTGCCACGCCACGTGCCGACTTCTTCCATGGCCTGTAGCTGTGACTCGTTTTTGGGATTTTTAAGCGCAATTGCCCACAGCGCATCCCGGCTGATGATAACGTCGGATTCAACACCGCGCTTCTTGGCACTGGTTTTGCGCCAGGTGTGCAGCTTTTCGTAGCGATTCATGGCTGCATCGGGAGGACGTTTGGTCCGTTTGGGAAACGGAGGCAAGGGATCACGCATTCCCTGGGCGATCACGTTGAGCAACTGACGGCCGTATCGACGGGTTTGCCCGGCCGACATGCCGTGCACGTCACGCAGGGCGGTAATGCTGGGCGGGGTGGTTTGCGCCAGCTCAATGAGCGTTTTGTCGTGAAAAACCTTGAACAGGGGCAGGTTACGCTGACGTGCTTCCTGATCGCGATAAATGGCTAATGCCTTGAGTACCGCCTGCTGCTGTCTGGTTAGGTCAAATGCCCCACTGATCGACCAAAAATGATTTGGGTCAAACTCATTGTTGCTAACCTTAACGTGGGTTTGCTCAGCAAATGTTTCCTTGGCTTCCTCCTGTCGTCCGCTGGCGATAAGCTCTTTTTCTAGATGGTCGCGCAGCTGAAGCAGGTGGTTGGTATCGTGTTGGGCGTAGACAAGCTGTTCAGGGGACAACGGCCGTTTGCACCAGTTAGACTTTTGGTAGCGTTTGTTCAGCTCAATGCCAAAAACGGTCTCCAACATGCTGGCCAGGCCATATCGCTTGTATCCTAAAATGCGCGCCGCCCACATGGTATCGAATAGATTTTGCAGCTGCCAATCAAACTGACGTTTGAGCAAGGTAAGGTCATACTCAGCGGCGTGAAAAACCTTCTCTACCTGAGGGTCTTGAACGATGTCACCCAAGCCAGCTAAATCGCGCACTCTCAGGGGATCGACGATGTAATCTTGCCCGGGAATCGTAATTTGGATGAGGCAAACTTCTTCGCGGTAGGCGTACATGCTGTTTGCTTCTAAATCGATCGCTAAACGGGAGTGTGTCCGCAAATGTTCCAGACATTGTTGCCAATCTGACTGCGTTGTAATGAGTTTATGTGGCGGTAATTTCACAAAGGTGCTCCATCAAAAAGGGCCAGAATGCGGTGGCCAATAGTGGTAAATGAGACCCCAAGTATAGCATTTTGGTCAAATGGCTGGGGTCCTGACGCTGCTGGCTCTCATTTTTACGTGTTGGCCCATCAACTGCAATGGCCATTAGGTAAGCTGCGCAAACTGTGGCAACAAGAAAGAGATTGTTTCTCTGAGCTTTAGCCAGGTAAAGCAAGAAGAAGCTTGGGGTGCTTTATTTGAAAATATGTGCCAGCGTTTACCTATTTGCTACGCTGTAAAACGGCCGTTTCATACCATTGCCAAAAGCGACGCACCCCTTCATCGACCGAGACTTTGGGCGCGTACCCCAACAGACGACGGGCTTTGCTGATGTCGGCCTCGTTTCGTACAAAGTCAGCCGCCAGCCGTGGTTTGTGAGTGACGTTTGCCGGGCGTCCCCCCAGCGATTCAATGAGCTGAACAAAATCTTTAAGCAGCGTTGGCTCGCCTCGGCCCAAATTAATGATTTCGTACCCTAGCGGCGTCTCCAGGGCGGCGACCACGCCATCGGTGATGTCCTCGATGTAGGTCCAGTCGCGGTACATTTGTCCGCCGTCGTACAGGGGGATTTGAATGCCTTTGGCCACGCTTTCAGCGACCAGATAGGCCATCATGTCGGGACGGCCGTTCGGTCCATAGACGGTGAAAAAGCGAACGGCCGTAAAGTTTTGCCCAAACAAATGATGATAAGCATGCCCCAATATTTCCGCCGCGCGCTTGGCGGCTGCATACGGCTGAAGTGGTTTATCGCACGGGTCTGTTTCTACAAAGGGAATTTGTGTGGTGTTGCCATACACCGAGGAGGTAGAGGCCATCACAAAGTTTGGCCCGTTCCCAGCGGCGCGGGCGGCATCGAGCAGATTTTGCGTGCCGTTCAGGTTCACCTGCACGTACAAATCCGGGTGAAGCACCGCGTTGCGCACGCCGGCCATGGCGGCCAAATGGGCCACCGCGTCAAATTGCTCGGCGGCAAAGAGCGCCATCATCGCTTCTCGCTGGCGGATGTCATTTTCCACCATGCGGAAGTTGGGATAGGCGGCAAGTCGGGCTGCATTTGCCCGTTTTTTGGCGGGATCGTAATAATCATTGAAGTTGTCTAGCCCGATGACGGTGTCGCCACGTCGGGCTAATTTTTCGGCTAAATTGCTGCCAATGAATCCGGCCGCGCCGGTGACAAGTATTTTCATAGCTATCTATTCTCAGTTCCTAGATTTGCGACGGCCGTATATCCTGCACCATCAACTGTAAATTTCGGTTGCCGCGCCATTCGTTAATGCTAATGCTGTATACCAAATCAATCGTTTGCGGTAAATGGTTGGCCCAATCCCCCTGCCGGAAGGCAATTGCCGCAATTTCCCGGTAGCCGCCTACGCTGCCTGCTGCCAACGTGAGCTGTAAATGATCGCCGCCTTGCCCCACGGCCCGATGGTGAATTACCTCCACGTCCCGACTCAGAAAGACCGGCTGCGGGTTGGCTGCTCCGGTTGGTTCAAGCTGGCGTAGGTGTTCATACAGTGCCCAGTCCACCTCATCCAGCTCGATTTCGGTATCAATGGAAAGGGTAGGCGCCAGCTCTACATCCTGCAGCTTGCGCTCGGCAATTTCTGTGATGCGGCTTAAAAATTGGGGCAAATTTTCGTTGCGTACGGTGAAGCCTGCTGCCTGGGCGTGACCACCGTGCCGCACCAGCAGATCTGCCACGTCATCCAGCGCATCAGTGATGTGAAATTTGTCGATGGAGCGGCAGGAACCGCGACTTTCTTCCTCGCCCTGCTCCATGACGATGGCAGGACGGTAATGCTTCTCGGCCAGGCGGCTGGCAACCAGCCCCACCACGCCAGACACAAAGGCCTCGTCTGCGGCAATGAGAATGGGTGCATCGGGGTTGACCATATCTTCTGCTTTGCGGCTGAGTTCGGCCGTGAGCTGCTGCCGTTTTTGGTTCAGCTTGTTTAGCTCATCGGCAAAACGGTTGGCGTCCTGGCTGCTGTTGGTTGCCAGCAGGCGGGCGGCGCTGTAAGCGTGGGCCAGCCGCCCCGCTGCGTTGATGCGTGGACCAATGCCAAAGGCGATCGATTCGGCCGTGAGATTGCCGGGCGTCAGGCGCGCAGAGCGGGTGATGGCATTGATGCCAGCGCGTTTGGAATTATTGAGCGATTGCAGTCCATCGATCACCAATTTGCGATTTTCCTTGAGCAAGGGCGCCAAATCGGCAACGGTACCAATGGCCACCAGGTCAAGCAGATCGCCGTCTTCGTAGGTGGCCTGTTCCGGGCGAGATTGCTTGAGTGCCTGCGCCAGCTTAAAAGCAATGCCGACGCCTGCCAGCATGTCGTCGGGATAGGTGGATTCGGGGCGCTTGGGGTTGAGTACGGCCGTTGCCGGAGGCATCTTTGGCCCCAGGCTGTGATGATCCGTGATAATCATCTCCAGGCCGATTTTGTTGGCGTGTTCCACTTCAAACACAGAGCGGATGCCGCAATCAACGGTGATGATCAGATTGGCGCCCTTCTCTTTCAGCTCGGTGAGGGCCTCCACATTGAGGCCGTAGCCTTCATCGACGCGGTCAGGGATATACGGCCGTACCAACGTCCGGTCCACGCCCAGACCGCGCAATGCCTGGGTCAGCAGCACCGTACTGGTAACCCCGTCTGCATCAAAATCACCATACACGACGATCATTTCATTGTTGTCGATGGCCTGCTCAATGCGGGCCACCGCTTTATCCATGTCTGGCAGCAAAAAGGGGTCAGTGGATTCTAGATAACTGCCTTCTAGAAAAGCCTGAATAGTGGCGGGTTCGATGATGCCCCGGTTATACAGTGTCTGGAGCATAACAGGGTGGATGTGGCCTAATTTTTCCTGAATGTGGCTGGGCACTTTGGGGGCAACTTGCCAGATTTTTTTGCGCAATGTAGTTGGTCGATTCATAGCTCCGAATGGTAACACGGAGCGGGGGGGCTTGCCAGCGGAGAGGGGAGAAGTGTGAAAAGTAAAAAGTGAAAGTTGGGTCGCTTTACACTTTTTACTTCTCACTTATTGTCTACACGTTAAACCGGCCGGGAAGCGTTTATTCGAGTGGCATTTCTTCCGTTGAATCTGGATGTGCCCAGACACCGTGAACGATGGTGCCGTCGGCGCGGCCATGGGTGTAGGTGCCGTAGCCGCGCAGCCAAATGCTCCCTGTGCCAGAGGCGTAAAGGTCAATATCTCGCCCGTGCAGAACAACTTTGACATGATCGGCATCTTCCAGTTTGAACGTGCCGTGGAAACCGACCCATTTGACCCAACCGTTGGGCAGTTGGATGCGCCGCCCAATGCCTGTGACTTCTGGCGTGTCAGTTTCGCCGCCGTCGTAGTAGTAGAGTGTGCCGTTGCCGTTTATGTGCAGGCGGTCGATGTTGCCTTTAAGCCCGGCGACGCCGCTGCCGTGGGCTTCTACCCAGCCTGACCCCGTGGCTGTATCGGCAGATACGGCCGTTACCACAAACAAACTTCCCAGCAGCAGCAGCGCAATCCAAACGGTCTTCTTTTTCAACAAATTCTGTAACATGGTTGCCTCCTCGGGCGGCAAGCGTTGCGCATAAACAGCAACGGCTTGCGTTAAGTGGATGATGGTGAGGAGGATAACGGCCGTTACCCTTTAAATTGTTTTCGAAATGTAAAAAGTTTGATCGCTGGCTGTCGTCCTGGTTCCATTCTGAAAATTTATATCATTATCTTCCTCATATCGTATGCTAGAATTGGGGAGCAATTCAATCAATCAATCTTAGGTGAAAATGGGGAAATTCTTTGAATTAAGAAATAGTGCTTCTCCCATTTTCCCTGAGTAAACCACAAAGAAATGGCGATTTTTACATCAAAAGACTTTTTGTGGTTTACCAAACCCTACAAAGGACGGAATCATGAACACAAATGAAGCTGCTGCGCTGCGCCAGTTTGATTTTTGGCTAGGTGACTGGGATCTGACCTGGGGCGAAGCCGGTAAAGGAACCAATCGAATTACGGCCGTTCTCGACAATCGTGTCATCCAGGAACAGTTTGACGGCACGCCGTCCACGCCGCTGCAAGGGCTGAGCGTGTCTACTTACAACACACAGTTGGGCAAATGGCAGCAAACCTGGGTAGATAATTCTGGCAGCTATCTCGATTTTGTGGGCGAGTTTGCCGACGGGAAAATGATCTTGTCCCGCGAAGCGGTGCTTGAGGGAAAACCGATTCAGCAGCGCATGGTGTGGCACAACATCACAGAATTGGCCCTGGATTGGAATTGGGAGCGTTCTGAAGACGGCGGCGAGACGTGGCAGGTGATGTGGCACATTCATTACCAGCGGAAAGTGTAGGGCGATGCAATCGGGTGTGGCCTGTGAAAAACAAACGGCCGTTTCTCCGATTGCGTCGCCCATGTCCCGGCCTAAACT
>CBDUOF010000286.1:0-7332 GCA_965368765.1 uncultured Anaerolineae bacterium
GACAACCGCGCCCCGGAACCTACCGACGGCGAGACCTACGCCCCTGGAGCCAACGACAACGGCTCTGGCATTGCTCTGCTGCTGGAATCCGCCCGCCTGCTTAGCGCCTATGAATGGAACCAAACCATCGTCTTCCTGGCTGCCGCAGCAGAAGAACAAGGCACCTTTGGCTCCCGGCACTTCGTGCAAACCGCCTTTTTAGAAGGCACCAACATCATTGCCGCCATCAACTACGATGCTGTGGGTGGGCGCAGGGGCATCCCCCAATATGCCCGGCTTTTTGCCGCTAATCTGCATGAATCACCTGCGGGTGAGCTGGCCCGCTATTACGAATATATCGCCGGACTGTATGTCCCCTCGTTTCCCGTGCAGGTTATCGACGCCCTGGATCGAGAAGGGCGCTGGGGCGACCACCGTGAATTTGTCAGCGCAGGGATGCCAGGCATTCGCGTCATTGAATCCACGGAAGACCCGGATATGGTGAATTCACGGCAAGATACCTGGGATCGCATTGATTACAGCTACTTAGAGCAAGTGGTCCAGATCAATCTTGCCGTCGTGGCCAATTTGGCCGGCGCGCCGCAAACACCGCAAACGCCCCTTATTCAAGCATTGGATTCGCCTGGTGATTTTTGGTTACGCTGGCCCACAGACCCAAATGCAGCTGGGTATGCCATCGCTTTTCGGCCGCTAGCGGAAGGGACTTTCCCTGCGTTCCGCTTTGTGCGCAGCAGCCAGGCCGGCAATGTGGCTCTCACAGGCTTAGACCCGACGGTAACGTATGCCGTTAGTCTGACAGCGCTGGATGCAAACGGCCGTTTAGGCAATTTCACCCCAGAAGTTATCATCGAGCCAAGCCAATCAGCCGCTCAGGCGCCCTAGGTTTCAACCACAGACGCTGTTGAAAACGTTGTTGGATAACGCGCCTGGCCTTGTAATTTGGATCGTAATAATGGATCGGTAAGGTTCTTAGCAAGGTACACAAAGCCCTAAACAATCTATTTCTCAACAATCACTCATACAGAAAGCGCAAATATTGTGTATCATAGAGATTAAGTCCTAAACTTAGGTCTTGATATTTTTTTAAAAAACCTTTATTGTTAGAAACTAATGTTGGTCACTTGCTGGCTCAATTGTCATCATAGCAAGATTCGTTTGTTATATGGCAGGGAATTAATAATAAAATTGGGTTCAGGTCAGTAAAGAAAGCGAGGCTAAATAATGTTGATTTTGTTGGCATCTATCCTATTCTACATTCTAATCATGGCTCTAGTTCAAAAGCGCCGCCGTCAGCTTCAGGTGCAAACCATTGCCATTGCCAAAAAACGCCAACAACGCCTTCGCCAACAACAGTACGACCGCTTTTAATTAATAACTTACCGCAATAGAAATATCAGGCAGGCTACAAAAGTAGCCTGCCTGTTTTTGTTTGGAGCCCCTGCTTTAAAAACCTTCCCGCCGACCAGCACGCCAAGGAACCTTGTTAGATATTTATTTTCCTGAATGGGGAAAAGGGCAGGCGGGTTTTTGCGTGTCTAAAGATTGGCTTGCCATCATCAACAGCTATCCGAACCCAGTTGGCAAACCCTCTTACATCAATGCCACCAACACCTTGGCAGTTGTTTAGCCTAACCCAACCTCGTGGTCTACACCTTGATGTCCGCGAAGAGTTTGAATTGTTGCTAAACGGAGAATCACGTGGTGTGTCTACTTCTTTTTCCGTCCTAAATACCACAGCAAAAATAATACGGCCGATGCCAACAAAGCGTATCCGGCCCATTTCTTTTCTTGCTGGCGTGGAGCGGTTTCATCTGGTTCTGTGCTGGCAATCCAGTCGAAGGTTTCTAACATGCCAGTTTGCAACGGCCGTGTGGTCCACCCCAGTTCCGTGCGCGCTTTATCGGAACGGGCCATGTACGATGCACCCAAACTGGCAACCGCTTCTTCAGATATCATGCCTGATATCGGAACCAGCGCGCCGACTTTCCCCATCAGAGGCGCAAATTTGCGTAACGGCCGTCCTGGAATGCGCAGGGATGGTGATTTGCGCCCAATCAGATGCGCCCAAAAATCCACCATTTCGTTTAACGGAATAGATGGCCCTGTCAAAATGTAGCTTTCGCCAATCTTGCCTTTATCGGCGGCCAGAAGATGTCCTTCGGCAATATCTTCTACGTGAGCATAGGTAACGGTTAAATCTGCCCCGGGCAATACGGGCAAGCCACGGTAAAACAGGCGCATAAACTGGGCGATAAAGCTGGTATCGCCCGGGCCGTAAACGCCACCGGGCATCACGATAACAATTGGGGCCCCTTTTTCGATGAGCGGCTGGGCAACTTTGTAATGGGCCAGCCATTTGGTGCGATCATATTCTGTCAGGAAGGGGCCTTCTTTGTAATAGCTTTCATCCACCAGCTGCCCCTGGGTGTCCCCAAAGACGGCAACGGTGCTGGTATATACAATTTTAGGAATGCCCAATTCATGCGCCAGGCGCAGCACACGCCGCGTGCCGCCCACGTTAATGGCTTCCGCATTCATCCAGTCTGGTGCGCCCAGCTTATACCAGGCGGCAATATGAAACACCACATTGCACCCTTCCATGGCGGGGCGCAAGGAGGCACTATCGGTAATATCACCCATAAAAACGGTGGCTCCCAGCTGGCGCAAAGTAGATGCGCTCGCGTCGGAGCGTGCCAGGGCATGAACCTCATCGCCACGTGCCACCAGCTTTTGCACAACTCGCTGACCTATGAACCCGGACCCACCTGTTACAAATGCTTTCATAAAATTGTTTCCTCGTCAGATGTTGATTTTGTCTCACGGCATTATACATGACAGGCAAAAAAAATGGCAGTGGGCAGTAACAGGCATGATGCCATTTTGTCTAGATGCCGTATTTTATCGTTCTGTTTAAGACGGCCGTATCCTTGCATCCGGTAGGCAGACTGCTATAATCTGCATCCTTAATTGGGCGCGTAGCTCAGCTGGTTAGAGCGCACGGTTCACATCCGTGAGGTCGTTGGTTCGAGTCCAATCGCGCCCACAACTGTGTGAATAAATTTGTCAAAAGACCCTCTGGGTCTTTTTCTCTTTACAGACAAGAGGGTTCATTATGCAAGTTTATGAATGTATGAAACGTCAAGTCATTACGGTGGCAGATACGGCAACGGCGCTGGATGCAGCCAGTTTGTTTGCCAGGCATCCGGTAGGGACGCTGCCGGTGGTAACGGCCGAGCGCACGCTGGTTGGCATTTTGTACATGCGCGATTTATTGCGCCTTGTGATGCCTGGTTTCATCGAGCTGATTGAGGATTTCGACTTTGTCGTTGGGGATTTTGGTGACTATGAGGAGATGGCACTGCCGCCAGAGGTAGCCATACGGCCAGTCAAAGAGCTGATGGAAACGGCCGTCTCCGTTTTGGCCAATTGTGGCATGATGCGTGCGTTTGCCATCATGATTAGACATCATCTGACCGATTTGCCAGTGGTGGATAGAGACGGCCGTTTGGTAGGCTTGGCCTCTCACGTGGATATTGGCACCGCCCTGCTGGCTCGTTGGCACGACACACCCCCAACGAACAAAGCCTCTCATCCCGATAATACCTAATGTCCCTGGAGTAGTATGACTGCAATTATTGTATCATCGCTTATTTTTGCTGTAGCGCTTGGCCTGATCTTTAGCGAAAAAATACACCGCACAATCGTGGGTATTGCTGGCGCTGTGGTAATGGTTGGTGTGGGATTGGCCATTGGCTTCTACAGTGAAGCAGACGCCATTGCCGCCATTGATTTTGAAACATTGGGGCTGCTATTTGGCATGATGACCCTGGTCGCTTTGTTGCAACCCACCGGCTTTTTTGAATATCTCGCAATCAAAGCCGGACGCTGGTCTAAGGGCAACGCGGTCCGTCTTTTTATCTTATTAGGTACCTTGACCACCGTCCTGTCTATGGTTCTGGACAATGTAACAACGGTCGTGCTCATTGCGCCAGTCACAATTCTGATCACTGAAATATTAGGACTCAATCCCGTCCCTTTTTTGATTTCTGAAGCGCTGCTTTCCAACATTGGCGGCGTGGGAACGTTGGTGGGGGATCCGCCTAACGTGCTGATTGGATCGGCCGTCGGGCTCACCTTTAATGATTTCCTGACCCATTCACTGCCGATTATTGTCGTAACCTGGCTGGCTGCCCTTGGCCTGCTGCTGTGGCTGTTTCGATCAGAATTAGCCTCAAACCCAAGTGCGGCGAAACGCATTAATAATCTAGACCCGGTTAAAGCCCTGGACCATCCTAAAACTGCCCGCAAATTATTGCTGGTGTTGGGAACGGCCGTTCTCCTCTTTTTCGTCCACCATATTTTAGAAATTAGCCCCGCTTTTGTCGCGCTGGGGGCCGCGTCGGCGGCTATGGTCTGGACGCAACCAGAAGACATCAGCAAGATATTTGAGAACGTCGAGTGGTCTGTGCTGCTCTTTTTTGCCGCGCTGTTTGTGATGGTGGGAGGGTTGGAAGCAGCGGGCGTCATGGATCAGGTTGCCGAGCTGTTTGTGGGGCTAGCCGAACGTGTCAATCCGCGCTTATTCGGGGTGCTGATGATATGGGTCGTGGCAATACTCTCCGCCGTCGTAGACAATATCCCTATCACGGTGGCGCTAATACCGGTGCTGCAAAATCTGAGCACGGCGGGCGTAGAGGTAACCCCTTTGTGGTGGGCCCTGGTTTTTGGCGCAGGCTTGGGTGGCAATGGCACCATCATTGGCTCAACGGCCAACATCGTTGTGGTTTCACTCTCCGAGAAAACGCGCCATCCGATAACGGCCGTTTACTGGCTAAAGCGCGGCCTGCCCGTCATGCTGCTTTCCTGCGCCATCGTCAGCCTGCTGTATGCGCTTTTTTATCCCCTGTTTATTCGCTAGACTCTCCGCCACGAGCGCGCGCCTCTGCGCCATGAAGACCCACTACCCGCGAAACAGGCAACACAAACAAAACGCCATTATGCGCCTTGTTCAGATCGCCCACTACCTTTTGCGTCGCGGCAATCAGTTGGTCAACCATTTCTTCACCTTCAACCACAGTAAAGATTGTCCGATGACGCTCCTCCCGATTTTGCAGCAGGCGGCTTAGGCTGGGCATCAGCGGCAAATCATCCCGAATGCTTAATTTCTTCACCCGCCCCAAACCGGTGCTTTCCAGGATAGTGATGCCGCCTACTTCCTGTGCTTCCCATGCCTCCAAAACAGATGAGCATTGATTGATATCGTCCAAGATTAGTAAGATCATATGGTACATAGTTTCCTCCAGCGCATGGTTCTTCATGCTTGTAACGTCAAGGGTATGTGGGTTATGTGGAACTGGCTACCTTTGAGCGATTGGCAAAGGCAGCTCTGAGCATGGGTGGCGTCACTAAAGTAGCAATAATGACCATGAAGACGGCAATGGAAAAATATTCAGGGCTAATCAACCCTTCTACAAGGGCAAATGAGGCCACAATAAGCCCGACTTCCCCTCTGGACACCATGCCGATACCCACTTGAAGTGATTCCCGATTGGTAAAGCCGGCCATTTTGGCACCCAGTCCGCTGCCGCCAATTTTGCTGATGATGGCGATGATTGTAAATACGGCCGCAAACCACCAAGCATTGCCGCTAATTGCGCCCAAATCCACCTCTAAACCAATGTTTACAAAGAATATCGGCACAAAAAAGGCGTAAGCCATCGCGGAGATACCTTCCTCTATTTCTTCTCTGAACGGGGTTCGACCCAAGAAAAGGCCAGCCAAAAATGCACCGGTAATCGCCGCCATGCCGCCAATTATTTCTGCTGCATAAGAAAAGAGTAAGCAAATGACCAGGACAAAGGCTAGCATCCCTTTACTGATAGGGAGACGGTTAATTTTCTGCGCCAGCCAGGGGAGCAGCCAGAAACCGATAGCAGAAGCAGCTCCAATATAGGCAACCATCTTGACGATAGTTAATATCACGCCGCCCAAGCCGCCAGCAGTGTCACCAACCAGAACAAACGCTATAGAAAGCACCAAAATCACCAGGATATCGTCGAAAACGGCCGCTCCCAACAAAGCCAATCCCACCCGGCTGCGCAGTACATTTAGCTCCATCAAGGTTTGTGCCGAGATGCTGACGCTGGTAGCAGCCAGCGTTAACCCCAGAAAAAGCGCTTCTTCACTGCTGGTGCCGAATAATACGGCCGTGCCAAATCCCAATCCCAGGGGCACCAGAACACCCAAAATACCAGAGAATGCAGACACTTTCCCAGCCTGGAGCAAGTCAGGCAGATGAAGTTCAAGCCCTGCCAGCAGCATGAGTAAAATAACACCCAGCTCTGCCATCAACGAAATCAGCTCCCCCAACAACTCTGCATCGTGAAACAGAAACGTCCACGAATGGAGCATATCTAACGCAGTAGGCCCAAGCAGCAAGCCCGCTAATAACTCACCCAAAACAGAGGGCTGATTAAAGCGTGTGCTGATGAAGCCGCCTAATTTTGCAGCAACAATAATCACCACAATCGCCAAAATAAAATCTAAAAATGTATGTTCCATCGATACTCCTTCTCATTTTTCAAAACACAAAGACTAGCGGACAGGAAGGGTGGGAGAAGGGGAAATTATTTACTTCGGCTCCCTTTCAATTCAAATACTTCCACATAATCAGTTATACCTTGCGACGGTCAATCACGTCAATAGTGACAACCTGCCCAGCCCGCTGAAGCTGAACCATATCGCCATGATTAATCTTGCTGATGATATCTTCATCAAATTGATAAGCATAGGGAATATTTTCCAGAGAACAAGCGGGGGCGCTCTGTTGGTCAATTTCTGTATTGACGATGGCCAGCGGGGCTTTCCCACGATAAAAAAGTTCTAGCAAGACGTAAGGCGCCACAGTGGAGCCGCTCCCTTTGGGAAAAATAGCTATTCTCCCGGCCAAGCTTTCCCTATCGGCGGGATGGCCTGGCTCTTCGATAACGCCGCTTTCCCGATTCACAAAGCCAAGCAAGGTGATTGGCGTATCGGTGACAAAGGCTACGGCCGTAACGCGAAAATCAGTTTGCGAGGGCAGGCCGTGGCCGGTGGCGCTGAAGGAACCAGTCGCTAACGCTGGGTGAGCCTGCGACGAGATGATAGGGCGACTAGGTGACGAATCAGTCAGCTGATTCATTTTCTCGTTTCCAGCCTCTAATCTCCAATCTCCAATCTCCAGATCCCCCAGTGCCAGCGCCACACAATCTTTCAACCGCATCACCGATGTGGGAATACCGTTTAGCCCTGACTTTATGTAATGTTCTGCCTTCATCGAATTGGTGAGCACAT
>CBDUOF010000287.1:0-7332 GCA_965368765.1 uncultured Anaerolineae bacterium
GTTACCGGCCTGGGCGCTGGCGCAGCGCTTATCGTGGGCGGCATCGCCACCCTAACGGTGCAGTTGTGGGCTGGCCCGACGCACATCATCAACGGCATCAACTACGCCGATGTGTGGCATACGCCACTGACGATTGTTGGCTGGCTGGCGCTGTTGCTGGGCCGTGTCGTTTCGGGAGGGATTGTCCTGCGGGAAGTGGAACGGCCGTTGCTGGCACAGCCTATCCGAATCTTGTCTATTAGTAAAGAGAGTTAGTTTACGTACAAGAGAATGGAGATTGGACAAGTCACCAATCTCCATTCTCTAGGTGATCGTTATCGATCGACAGCGCCCCTGAATTTTCATCCAGCCTCTGCCGTTCTTTTAACCAGCAAGCTATCTTAGGGAACCACTACGAAGGAAAGTGTTCCACCGCCAGCAGGCAAGATCAAGGATAGTTCACTTCCGCCGGGATGGAGGCGATAGTTTTGGGCCGCTTCCAGGCTGTTGATAAACGCCTGATAATGGGAGTCTGGTCCACATTCGGCCAGGGTCATGAGGCCGGGCGAGGCTAACATTCCGCCATTGAGTCCGCCCTGATTTAGTTCGTAGCTCAGGCTGGCTTGATTGCAGTCAGCTGTGATTTCTATCGTGCCATCTGAACGATAGGTTACCTGGTACAGTTCCGGATTTTCTATAGTGATAGTCTCACTGCTGCCGGGCTGCGCCGGGCCACTTGTCCACTGCCAGGTTTTGTCTTGCAGGCCGGACAGTGGCATTCCTTCAATTTCCAGTGAGGCGACCAGTGCGTCCAGTGCCTCCAGCGTCGGTGAAAAGTCGGCGCTGTCCAGACGATTCAGCAGGTCTGTTTTTTCAGCCATGTAAGCGTCATAATCGTTGGCCAGACGATCGAATTCCTCCTGAGGAACATCTTCGATGGCTGGCAGGGCTTCTGTGGTGATGGGGTAGAAGAAGGAGACCAGGTAACGGCCGTCATTGGTAAACCCCTGGTAAACATAGGTGAGACCCTGACTGGTCACCGGGTTGGCATCCTGCGCCCAGCGGCCAACAAAGCGGTAGCCACTTTGGGTGGCGCTGGTCTCATTCAGCTGGCCCAAAGGAACGGCACGCCCCAGCTGTGCGGTCAGGTCTTTGATGCCGCCGATTTCTTCAAAAGGCAAGACGGCGACGGAGCCGGGCATATTGGTGATGGTCGTTCGATCAGCAATTTGAGTCAGGAAATTGGCAACGGCCGTATTGCCCGCTTCATCCCACATCTGCTGATAAGCCTCGACCGGGATGAGATACAGGATGGGGTCGCCCGGCACATGCTCCGCTCGGTCGGCCGCATCAAACAGCAGCTCAATGTGTGCTGGCAGCCCTACAGGACCGGGAAGCAGACTTTGGTCGTAGGGCGTTTCGGCCACAACTTGCCAGTTCCAGGAAGCGGCCACCCCCTGGGCATCCAGCTGGATGTTTAGTTCGTCCAACGGAAGGGCGGTGTTGAGAGGCAGTGCTGTACGGCTAAAAATCATGTTGCCCGCGTCCACCTTCAAGTTCAGCACCAGATTGCCGTCCTCGGCAAAGACGTAGGTAACCACATCGCCCAGCCTTGCCAAATACTCATTGTAAAGCGAGCCAGGTTCACATTCTGCCAGTGTCATCGGACCAGGGGCAAAGGTGAGGCTGCTGCCCTCAAGGCTGATCTGGCTGCTGGCACTGTTACAATCGGCTTGAATTTGCGCGATGCCATCGGCTAGAAATTCTAACGTGTATCGGGTAGGGTCGGATACGATGATGTCGTTGCTTTCAGCACCATCGGCTGAATCCTGGAAAGCCAGCCAATACCAGGTGCCAAGCAGCTCATCGGGAACGGCCGTTTCTTCTGCCACAGTGAGGTCTTCCGTGTCAACGGCCGTTAACGCCCCATTTTGCAGCGCATACGTCGTGCGCGTCTTCAGGCTGGGGCAGCACAAGGGATCATCATCAGCATGGGTATTTGCTTCAACAACAATCTCGCCGTTGGCGATCACGATCGATTCAGGCGAAACGCGATCTCCCAGCAGAATTGTGGACACATTTTCCGCTGTTCCCTCACTGTTAAGGACGGCAGCCAGGTAAACAAAGGAGCCGCTGCCGCCGGAATTCTCGACTAACAAGACGGCCGCATCATCCACACTATCGTTATTCAGGTCGCCAAAGGCAGTAAAGGTGAGCAGCCGTATGGTTGGTTTGAACGCGCTGTCTTCTAGAAACGGCTCGCCTTCGTACAGACCGTCCAATAACAAGACCGGTTCGTCATAAATGCCCTGGTAGGTCGTGTTTTTGAGCAGGTCTTCGGTTAACTCAATCGGCGTTGCCGTAGGTGTTTCTATAGGCATCTCGGTTGGGGATTCCGTTGGCGATTCAGTTGTTTCTGTGGGAACGGCCGTTTCCGTCTCTGAACTGTCCTCGTCAACATCAGCTGGGTTGCAAGCAACGACACTGAATAGCAGAGCCAAGTATATAAGTAAAAATGTTTTTGTTCTCATTATTTAATTTCCTTTCCTGCGTCAACCCATTCTCTAATTGCATTTTTGCTTGCCCACCTATCCAGAGAGGCTCCGATCAGTAGTCCGATCGCAGCGCCAAACGGCAGGCTAAATATTCCCCCTAACAGCACACTCACGGCGGCACCGGCAACTAATCCGCCGCTCACATAATATCGCGCCGGCTTATTCTTTGTATTATTTGATTCAAGCTTCATGATATGCATATCTCCTTCTTGCATTTAATCTTGACAAAGATAGCGTACCAAGAACCGGCATGCTTGTCGTCGGTGGCATGTTGATTTCCGGATCAACAAAGAAGACCGTTGGTTCCTGGGCATCTCAACATTTGATGAGAATTGGCGTCAGGCAAAAAAAGCCGCCAGCAAATTCTGGGATTTCCTGCTGAAGGGTTATGTCCAATTTTCCTTCAGGTAAGCGGGAGATTTACGCCGCACAACCATCACAGCGCGATCTGTGCCTAACAAAACTTTCTCGGTAACGCTGCCGTAGGTCCAGAGCAAGATGCCGGAACGGCCGTGGCTGTTCATGGCGATTAAATCCACGTCATGCTCGTCGGCATAATCAATAATGACGTCAGCGGCTGAACCGATTTTCGCCACCGTTTTAACAGAAATACTATGCGCTGTGGTCAGAGACGTTTTGACCTGTTCCAGGTAAGCAACTGCCTTGGCGCGCACGTCGGCTTCAATTTGGGCAATGCTGGGCTCAGGCGCCGTCAATTCCTGCGCCAGATAGGGCAATGAAACGGCACGGAGCAAAATGAGTTCGGCCGACACTGCCTGGGCCAAGGCGACGGCTGGTTCCAGAGCTTGGGCAGCCATACCTGATCCATCCAGCGGGAGCAAAATACGACGGAACGTGTCAGGTTCGTTGCTCGGCTGGTCGGGGATTACAAGCACCGGGCAGGCTGCCTGCCGCAGCAACCGGGCAGACACGCTGCCGTAGCGCCACCGTGTCAATTCAGAACGGCCGTGGCTGCTCATCACTATCAGATCCACCTCATTTTCCTCAGCACAATTGATAACGGCCGTTACCGTATTAAAGTCAACAACCACTGCCGTCCTCATATTGACCCCGGCAGCGGCAAATCGGGCGCTAACAGCGGCCAGATACCGCTCAGCCTCCTCTGCAGCATGAGGCAATGACGCTTCAGGCAAGACCAAATCTATGTCTAACGGCACAACCACATGGAGCACCACAATCTCTGCCGACATACCGACAGCCATCCGTATGGCCGGAGCCAGCGCCCGCTCTGCTAATGGGGAGCCATCCAGCGGCAATAAGATCTTCTTAAATTTCATAGCGTACCTACCTATTCTGTTGAGTTCTGTTAAGCGAAACAGTTGTTATCGAACAACCAAAGTGGCGCATGGCGCCCCGCGCAGCATTTTTTCGGTCACGCTGCCAAATACCCAGCGATCGACACCAGAACGGCCGTGACTGGACATGACGATTAAATCAACCTGTAACTCATCGACTGCATCAAGGATGCTCTCGGCAACGGACCCAGCGGCGACCTGGGTGATGATCTGAATACGGCCGTTTTTCAGGGATTCTCGTACGCCCTGTAAATAGATATTGGCATCCTGTTCCGCTATCGCCATAACCGAGGCAACGCCGGGCCAGCCGACGACCGGTTCTTTCGGTATCGGCGGCATCTCTGTCACCCGCAGTAAAATCAGCTCTCCTGCCGCCTCATGGACCAGCTTCAGTGCTAGACCTAGTGCCTGCTCTGCCTGCAGCGAGCCGTCCAGCGGAACCAGAATGCGTTTTTGGGCAAATGGCTCTGTTTCTACCTGGGGGTGAATGATAGCCAGGGAGCATTCGGCTTTATGTAGTACCTTATCAGCAACACTGCCGTAAACCCAACGACCAATGCCGGAACGGCCGTGACTGGACATCACAATCAAATCAATCTCATTTTCATGGGCAAAGTCAAGGATCGAGTCGGCTGCTTTACCCACCATGATTTCGCTCTTAAGGCGTACTGCCGAAAAGAGCGAGCGGAGCTGAAGCCCAGATAGGTACCTTTTGGCTTCCTTTTGGCCCCCATCAATAACGCGCTTATACAGGTCTGGATCAAGCTGAATAGATAGCGGCACAATCACTCGGAGCAGCACAAGCTCAGCGGACAGTGCTTCTGCAAGAGCCACCGCCGGAGCCAGCGCCGTTTCTGCCAGCTCGGAGCCATCCAGAGGGAGTAGAATCTTTTTCACCAGCATCGTAGATTCCTTACTTTGTCAACCGTTTTCGCCAGACCATAAAGGCAAGAAGCAAAACGGCCGTTACGAACAACACGCCCAAAACGAGCAATATTTCAAATAGAACGAAATTCGTCATTGCAACCTCCCGGCTTCATAAGCCATTGTATTGATGGTGCTCATCATCGGGCTGTTGGCAATCGCTTCACCTATAGCCCAAGGAGCACCTATATAGTTATTTTGTAGCTTGTGCAGTTAAGGATATCGTACCAAGAATCCTCAGGTCTGTCGTCGGCAGACTGATGACTTCCGGCTCAACAAAAGAGACCACCCTGAGGTGGTCTTCTCAACATTTGATGAGGGTTAGCCACAGGCAGATATTAAGCCACCATCGATTGGAATAACCGCGCCATGTACCTAGCTGGCCAAATCACTGGCCAAGACCAATACAATCCGGGCGCCCCATCTGGTTGGCCAAAACGGCCGATCGGCAATCCTTGCTTAAAGTCATAGCCCGTCTTTAACCGTCCCAGGTGCATACGGTTTTTCAAACCGCGCTCAGGCCAATGGCTCTGTCGTTGCCTGGTGATGAGCGATAAATGCTGGTGTCCGATTCCAGGTTTCTTTAGCGATATCATCTAACGTAACTGACAAGAGCAACTTGTTATCAGCCGGATCGTAGCTGCGGATGAAATCAGTCGGGATGTAGGTGTCGCCACCAAGCAGTATGCTAAATAGCTCAAGATAACTGCCGTATAATTTCAAGCCTGGGTTTGTATCATTTTGGCGGTGGTGCAGGCGAATAGCATAACCGATGTCATGACCATCAGCTGTCCATACGGCCGTTCCTCGCCACTATTTTTTGTCCCGTAACATTGTTATCGCATCTTCATTGCGTGGCCGTTGTTTATTGAAAAGCTGCTGAAACATAATTGTCCCTCTTTTTGAATTAGCCTACTTCACGCTGGCGCACCAGAAGCACCGGTATCGGCGCACGCTGTACCAGATAATCAGCGACGCTGCCCAGCACCCAGCGCACAGGGTCTCGCCGGTCGCGGGTAGCCATCACCAAAACGTCAAACGACTCCTGGTGGATCAAGGTTAAAAGCGATTGACCTACGTCGCCGGAGATGACAGTGAACTGGAGACGATCCGCCGCAAGATCTAGCCGAGAAGCTACTTCAGCCAAATACAGTTCCGCTTCTGTCTCCAGTTGGCGCTGCCGGACTTGCCACAGCTCGGCCGCGGTCTTGCTATGGGGTACGATGCGGACCAGCGTGAGCGTGCCACCAGAAAGGCGACACAGTTCCAGCGCGTAGGGAATGGCCTCTTCGGCCGCTGACGATCCGTCTAATGGTAAAAGGATATTTTGGTACATGATTCCCTCGCTTACCTGCTCAGCACAATCCCAGCTACGGTCGTCTAAACCTGTTTGGTTTTTATCAAGATTGGAACGAGTCGTAGTTTGGTCTTGCCATGGACTATATAATGCCACTTCCACAATAAGGGGGTGAGGGCCATGAACAAAAACAAGCTGCTATTTAGAGCGAGTAGGCCCCATACCCAGAAAGGCGCTTCGGCTAATGTCATTTCAAACTCCTCTTAGCCCAATTCTAAGGGGCCGCTTGCGCCATCGTCATCAAACCATTTAAGCTCAATTTCGAGGCTGTGTTGTATACCTTTCGTCTTTTTATCTTCATCCTCTACTTGAATTTCAAGGATAAGGTTCGCGGGAATTGCCAACGTAAGCGCTTCTTGGCCTTGGCGTAAAATAACTTGCCCACTTGCGATCTTGTCGGCGATTTGATGTAAAAATTGACTCACCTCTGAACGGCTGTGCCGTTCTTCGCTTTTGAACAACCTGATTTCTTTACCCATTTTTCAATCTCCTTCCTAAGTGGGAGCTTGGGCAGCTTGCCCCCGCTCCATTTTTGCAGGTCAGATTAACAATGCTACCTACGACACGGCCGTTTCCAGTGCGCCGTTACCGTTTTTGGATTTCTCGTGAGCCTGATGCCGCGCTTTCGCTTCAAACTGCGCCAGCGCTTCCAGCGCTTCGCTGCCATACATAACTGAAGGGCCGCCACCCATGAGCACGGCCACGCCAATGGTTTCCATAATTTCTTGATGTGCAGCACCGGCTTCTAAGGCATCGTGAACATGGAAAGCGATACAGCCGTCACAGCGCACGGTGATGGCAATGCCCAGGGCAATCAGCTCTTTTACCTTGGCGCTCAATACGCCGTCGGAGACCGCACTTTGATGCAAACGGCCGAAGCCGCCCATCGGGCCAGGAATCTCGCCGCCTAACTTGCCCATCAACTGTTTCAAATGTTCGTAATATTCAGGATAGTTTTTCATGTTTTTGTTCCCCTTTTTCTTTTGCTTGCAGAACAGTGTTCCATAATGATTCGGCCGTGCCGCCCTTCAATAGAAAGGCATCGGCTCCGGCTGCCAATGCTCGTTGGCGGTATTGAGGGTGGAGCGTCAAAATGATAATTTTAACTGCTGGCCATTGGCTTTTGATACGCCGCGTGGCTTCTAGACCATCCATCCCGGGCATTTGTGCGTCCATCAGCACCACATCTGGCTGGTGAACG
>CBDUOF010000288.1:0-7331 GCA_965368765.1 uncultured Anaerolineae bacterium
CCGATTGCGTGGGCTTTGGCATTACCACGCCTGCCGGACTCATTGTTCATACGGGCGACTACAAATTTGATCACACCCCGGCCGATGGCTGGCCCCCCGACTTTGCCAAGCTGGCCGAGTTTTCCCAGCGCGGCGTGCTTTGCCTGCTGGCCGACAGCACCAACGCCGACCGCCCCGGCTGGACAAAATCAGAAAAAGAGATCGAAGTCGCTTTTGAGGATATGTTCCGGGAAGCACCAGGGCGGATTATTGTGGCCAGCTTTGCTTCGCTCATCTCCCGCATTCAGCTGGTGGCAGATACGGCCGCAAAATACGGCCGTTACCTGGCCATCACCGGGCGATCCATGCGTGACAACACCAAAATGGCCATGGAGCTTGGCTATCTCAACATCGACGAAGCCACCCTGATCGATATTAGCGACATCAAATCACTGCCAGCCCAGCGGGTTGTGATTATGGCGACGGGATCGCAAGGGGAACCAACGGCCGTTATGGGACGGCTGGCACGGGGCAATCACAATCGGCTGCAAATCGAAGAAGATGACACCATTGTGCTGTCTGCCCACGCCATCCCCGGCAATGAAGAGATGGTCTATCGCACCATCAGCCAGCTGTTCCGCCGCGGGGCCAACGTCCTGTACGAAAACATTGCCGACGTTCACGTCTCCGGCCACGCCAGCCAGGAAGAGATGAAGCTGATGATCAACCTTGTGCAGCCAAAATATTTGGTGCCGGTGCATGGTGAACTGCGCCATTTAAAGCAGCACGCGGTGATGGCCCAGGAACTTGGCATTCCGGCCGAAAACATCGCTATCATTGAAAACGGGACACCGCTAGACCTCACCGCAGACTCTCTGGAAATACGGCCGCGCATGCGCGGCGGCTACATCTTTGTCGATGGTGACAGCGTGGGTGAGATTGATTGGCCCGTTCTGCGTGACCGAGAAAAATTGGCCCAGAGCGGTCTCTTTTTTGCCGTGCTGCGCCTCAGTGAGCAAGGCAAAATGGTGGGACAGCCCGAAATCATTTCACGCGGCTTTATTGACCGCCGGGATGAGGCGGCGCTGATCCATGATGCCAAAGAAACGATTGATCAAGCTGTGAAACAGTTTGATGGACAGGGAAAGGGGCTGGATAAAAAGATTGAAAATGCGCTGAGCCGCTTCCTTTATTCCGAAACCGGCCGCCGCCCAATTGTGCAGGTAGTTATCGTTTAATAAGTAGGGGAGGCCATGTGGCCACCCATGTCAGGGCAGACATGGGCGGCTACACCTACTTGAATTTGATTTTTGCTGGCAATATCTGAGTCGTCAGCCCCAAACCAGCATCTCGTTGTTTTATATGGTTATTATGATATCGTAGATCACCGCTCAATCGTTTGAATTGAGGGCAACAATTCACCGATTATCAATAGTTAACGATTAATAACGAGGTGCGTATGCGTCAGGAAGTTGTTAAAGCCACGAGTTGGGGAGTGGGGACAACCTTCATGCTTGGATTGCTCATCCTTGTTGGTTCGCGCAATTTGGCCCACTTTGATGCCGCCCTTGTTGCCTACACTGTTGCCGTCCTTTTTGCTACCTTTGGGTTGACCTATCGCTATGCTATGTGGTTACAGCGCCCGCCAACGGCTGTTTACTGGAAACGCGGTTGGCAGACATTTTTTAAGGGTGGCCACCGCTCTCAAAACGCCCGCACCTGGGTCAGCCACGTCTTCAACGACATTCTCATCAACCGCTTCATCCTGGCTCGTGGCAAACTGCGCGGCATCACCCACCTGCTCATTATGTGGGGCTGCATTATCGCCATCGCCATCACCTTTCCCCTTGTTTTTGGCTGGCTGCACTTTGAATCGATCCCCGATGATCTAACCCTGTATCAAGCCTTTGTTTTTGGCTTTCCCACGTTCACCTTTCCCATCGATTCCATCTTTGCCTTCTTTGCCTTCCACGGACTGGTCTGGTCTTCCTTCATTGTTATCGCAGGCGTCATGCTGGCCATGCGCCGCCGCATGCGAGACGAGGGCGCAGCGGCGCTACAGCTTTTTGTGGAAGATTTTTTGCCTTTGTTTTTGCTCTTTGCCGTGAGTCTTAGCGGGCTGATGCTTACCGCCAGCTACACCTGGATGCGCGGCTACGCTTTTGACTTCATTGCCATTTTGCACGCCATCACCGTGATTGTGACCTTTTTATGGCTGCCCTTTGGCAAATTCTTTCACATTTTCCAGCGTCCGGCCCAATTAGGCGTGCGCTTCTATAAAGAAGTAGGCGAACGTGAAGAAGCCGCGCTCTGCCGCCGCTGCGGTCAGCCGTTTTCTTCGCTAATGCACATCAATGATTTAATCCAGGTGGAAGCAGAATTAGGTTACAAATACGAGATGCCGGGCAGTGAGGTAGGTCATTATCAGTGGATTTGTCCACCTTGCCGCCGCGCATCAGTGGCGCAGGCACAGGGGCAGCTATGGCAGACGGCGCGCGGCGGAACGGCCGTACCCACCCACACCACAACACCGCCTACTCCCACCTACGTCAACCCCGGCCTGGGCGATGGCCCTTTAGGAGAAGAAGACGCTCGCAACTTCCACGCTTAAAAGAGAAAGAGATTGGCGATGGTTTCTATCGATTTTCACAACCAAAGCTCGACAATCTCCAGCTTCCAAAAGGTAAAACATGTCAAATATCTCCCTCGATTCGATTTCTGTTAAAGACCCCTTTGGCCCCACGTTGGCCTATACGCGCGGCGTGCGCTTAGACACCGGGGTCGAGCCCGATAAATTAGTCAAGACCCACTGCTGCTTTTGTGGCCAGCAGTGCGGCATTCAGCTCAAAGTAAAGGATAATGAGGTGATTGGCTTTGAACCCTGGTATGAATTTCCTTTCAACCGGGGCAAGCTGTGCCCTAAAGGGGTCAAGCGCTATCTTCAAGGCGCACACCCGGACCGGCTGCTTCACGCCTACGAGCGGGACGCCTCTGCCCCCGGCGGCTTCAAGGCGATGGACTATGACCAGGCCATTCGCCGCGTTGCCGATGAGATTGAGCGCATTCAGACGGCATACGGCCGTGATGCCTTCTCTATTCTCAGCGGAGCCAGCCTAACGACAGAAAAAGCGTACCTGATGGGGAAGTTTGCCCACATGAGTTTACGCACGGCCAATATTGATTATAACGGCCGTCTTTGCATGGTCAGTGCCGCCGCCGGTAACAAAAAAGCGTTCGGCATCGACCGCGCCGCCAACCCCTGGAATGACATCCTGGGCGCAGAAGTGATTTGGATCAGCGGGGCCAACGTGGCCGAATGTGCCCCTATCACCACCGACTACGTTTGGCAAGCGCGCGAACACGGTGCCAAAATCATCGTTGTCGATCCGCGCGTCACCCCCATTGCCCGCACCTGTGACCTCTTTCTACCCGTCAAGCCAGGCCGCGACATTGCCCTCTTTAACGGTATCCTGCACCTGATGATTAAGAACGATTGGTTCGATCACGATTTCATCAACAAGCATACCGTTGGCTTTGAGGCACTATCTGAGCATGTAGAGCAGTGGACGCCGCCCAAAACGGCCGTCGTGACCGGCATTGCCGAAAAAGGCATTCGTCAGGCGGCAGAGTGGTGGGGGCAAGCCAGCACCAGCTTCCTCATGCACGCCAGGGGCATCGAGCACCACAGTCACGGCGTGCAAAACGTCATGGGCGCCATCAACATGGTATTGGCCTCAGGGCGAATCGGCCGCGAAAACTGCGGCTATGCCACCATCACCGGGCAAGGTAACGGGCAGGGCGGACGTGAACATGGTCAAAAGTGTGACCAGCTGCCAGGCGCGCGTGACCTGGGCAATCCTGAACACCGCGCCTACGTGGCTGACGTCTGGAACATGGACCCCAACGATCTGCCTCAACCTGGCGTTGATGCCTATGAAATTTTCCGCAAAATCGATCAGGGCGAAATTAAAGGATTGCTTTCTATTTGCTTCAACCCAGTCATTTCCTTGCCAGACAACAACTTTGTGCGCGCCCAGCTGGAAAAGCTGGATTTTTACGTCGCAATTGATTTCTTTCTAAATGAAACCGCCCGCTACGCTGATATTGTCCTGCCTGGTTCGCTGCACGAAGAAGATGAAGGCACCGTCACCACAGCCGAGGGGCGCGTCATCAAAATCAACAAAGCCGTGGATTGCCCCGGAGACGCCCGTGAGGATTGGAAAATCATTCAAGATATTGCCAAAGCACTGGGCCGGGAAAAAGGGTTCACTTTTAAGAATCCGGCTGAGATGTTTGCCGAATTAGGACAAGCGTCCAAAGGAGGTATTGCTGACTATTCTGGCATCACCTACGAAAAGATTGAAGCGCAAAATGGCGTCTTTTGGCCTTGCCCCGACGATGACCACACCGGCACGCCACGCCTTTTTGAACCTGGCTCCTGGAATCCTGTAGCGCAGGGCAGCGGCCCCTTTTATTTCCCCGATGGCAAGGCGCGTTTCAACGTTGCTCCCTACACGCCACCCACCGAAGATGTGGATGACGACTATCCGCTGATGCTTACGACGGGGCGCGTTGTTAGCCAGTTCTTGTCTGGCACACAAACACGGCGCATTGGCCCACTGGTGGATAATTACCCGGAACCACGCATCGAAATGCACCCTTCGTTGGCGGATAAACTGGAGGTTAACGACGGCGATTGGGTGACGGCCGAAACGAGACGGGGCGATACGACTTTACGGGCACTGGTGGTTAATACAATCCGCCCAGACACGATTTTTATTCCTTATCATTGGCCAGGGCGCAAATCGGCCAACCAGTTAACCATTTCGGCACAGGATCCTATTTCCAAAATACCTGAGTATAAAGTGTGTGCCGTACGGGTGAAAAAGGTGGTGGGCAATGCCTAAGCCGGCAGAAATGGAATTTTTTATGGACCCCAGCCGCTGCATTGGCTGCCAGGCCTGTGTGCAGGCGTGTACAGAATGTGACACGCACAAAGGCCAGTCGATGATTCAGCTGGATTACGTGGACCGCAACGCCTCGCCGCAAACGGTGCCGGTCATCTGCATGCACTGCGATTCACCCACCTGCGCCGAGGTGTGCCCGGCCGATGCCATAAAGCGCACGGCCGATGGCGTGGTGCAGACAGCACGCAAGCCACGCTGTATTGCCTGTAATAACTGCGTGCTGGCCTGTCCGTTTGGCGTGCCCAAGATGAACAACGAGATGAATCTGATGATGAAGTGCGATATGTGCTATGACCGCACATCGGTCGGGCTAAAACCGATGTGCGCTTCGGTTTGCCCCAGTCAGGCATTGTTTTACGGCACGCGTGAAGAGATCACCCGACTGCGACCGCGTTCCCGGCCCGTGAATAATTTCCAATTTGGGAACCAAACTGTCACGACAAAGGTGAGGATGATGGTGCCTCGTGAAGCGCCGGTCAATCTGGTGGATGTGGCCACCTCGCTGCACCAGACGCCAGCTGCACAAACGATGGCACCCGTTGACGATATGCTGCTGGCAAATATGTTTGTTGAAGGGTAATGGGAGGATGGGATTATGGATAATGAATATGATCAGTTGACGGTGCCGCCAGACGGCCGTTCTCCCGCTGAACAACCACGCTGGCGGCAGGACTTCCCCATTGATTGGCCGCAAGATGAATATTTGACGCGGCGGGAGTTTATTAAATTCTTGTTGCTGACCAGCGCGGCCTTTAGCGCCGGTCAACTTTGGTTCCTGGTCGCTGACTTCCTCCAGCAGCGCGAGGCGGTCTTGCCAGCAGAAGTGATTGCCCGGGTCGAAGATGTACCGATTGGGGGATCGCTTATCTTCAAATATCCGGCCCAAAACAGCCCGGCACGTCTGCTGGTGCGCCTGGATGAAGAGAGATTTGTGGCTTATGAGCAGCAGTGTACTCACCTGACCTGCCCTGTCATTCCCCACGTGGCCGAGAGTGAGCTGCACTGTCCTTGCCACGAAGGCGTCTTTGATATGTTGACGGGACGGCCGTTATCAGGGCCACCGCGACGGCCGTTGGCCCGCGTAACGCTGGCAGTGCGCGATGGCAATGTGGTAGCCACCGGCATTGAAAAGAGGACAGTATGAAACGAAAATCACGCTTTGCCCGCTCCCAACGGTTAACGATTGCCACCGGCATTCTTTTTATCGTCGTTATTGTCATTATTTTGCAGCTATGGTTGTTTACGGCCACCATGAATGCTTATCTGGGTGGTGATCGGGCAATTTTATGGCCAACGGCGATTGCCAGTCTGGTTTGTCTGGGGCTGAACCTGGGGCTTCTTTGGTATCTGTATGGCCTCGATTAGCCACCTGTTCAGCCGCCGTCACCTGGCCAACAACGCCGCCAATCTCTTCCCCGGTTATTTTGCCCTGGTGATGGCCACGGGCATTGTGTCCATCGCCGCTTCCCTGCTGCAAATGACCCTGATTGCCCGTGTTCTGCTGGTTGTCAACGTCGCGGCTTATGTGATTTTATGGCTGTTGACGCTCTGGCGGCTCTTTTTTTATTGGCCACACCTGCTGGCTGATCTTAAAAGCCACGCGCGGGGCCCCGGCTTTTTCACCCTGATCGCCGGAACGTGCGTGCTGGGCACGCAGCTGCTGTTGGTTAGCGGTAGCCCGGGGGTTGCCTGGGGCATGTGGGGGTTAGGGGGTGGACTGTGGCTGCTGGTGATGTATACCTTTTTTACGGCCGTTATCACTCGTCCCGAAAAACCTACTTTAGAAACCGGTATTAACGGCGCCTGGCTCATTGCTACGGTGGCTACGCAGTCTATCGCTATTTTAGGTACCTTGCTGCTGGCCACTTTAGACAATCCACCCGAAGCTGCATTTTTCTTCACCCTCTGCATGTACCTGCTGGGCTGTATGCTTTACCTGAGCATCATTACCCTTATTTTTTACCGTTTCACCTTCGTGGCGCTCACGGCTGCGGCGCTAACCCCTCCTTATTGGATCAATATGGGGGCGGTGGCTATCACAACGCTGGCTGGTTCCATCCTCATCTTGAATGAAGCTCATTGGTCTTTTTTGGGAGAAATCCTGCCCTTTCTTAAAGGGTTTACCCTCTTTTTCTGGGCAGCTGGCACGTGGTGGATTCCCCTGCTGTTTGTTTTGGGGGCGTGGCGTCATCTCTACAAACGGTATCCACTAACGTATGACCCGCAGTATTGGGGCATGGTCTTTCCCCTGGGTATGTACACGGCCTGCACCATTCGCCTGTCCCAGGCGCTGGACTTACCTTTTCTCATGGCGATCCCCCGTGGTTTCATTTATATCGCGTTGCTAGCGTGGACGGCCGTATTTGTTGGTTTGCTGGCACATCT
>CBDUOF010000289.1:0-7316 GCA_965368765.1 uncultured Anaerolineae bacterium
ATTACTGATAACAGATTACTGCATTACGGCCGTGCCGACTCTTCCAGGAAGGAGAGTTTGTGGAAGACACCCTGCCCGGTCATAAAACCCCAGTTATCGTACACGTTTGCGCGATAAGCATACCCACCGTCTGGATACATAAGCATAAGGAACGGCAGTTCTTCAGCCATCAACACCTGCATTTCATCCAGGATTTCGCCTTGACGCACGGGATCAATCGTCTGGTTCAATTCATTGGCCAGCTCGTCCATCATCTGGCTACTGTAACCTGTCAGGTTGATAGACCCGATAGACGTATCTGAATGTACCAGGCTGGAAAAGCGGATAGGGTCGGCCTGTACTGGCGCTGACCAACCAAAGACAGCCATATCGTAGTTACGGCCGTTATTCACATCAAAGTCAGGCCAAACCGCCTGTACCAGCGTCGTCCGCTCCAGGGCTACCACTTCAGCGTTAATGCCGACAACCGCCAGCATTTCCCGCGTCAGTTCGGAAATACGCAAGCGAATCGAGTTGCCACCATCCACAATTAATTCAAAGGTGAGCGGTTCGCCATCCAATTCCCGAATACCGTCGTCGTCCGAATCCACAATACCTGCTTCATCCAGCAGGGCCATTGCCGCTTCAGGATCATACGTCGTCACCACTGCATCGTTAAAAAATGCAGAAACTGGATGCGTCCAACCGGCACTGCCAGCGGTAGCCTTGCCCAGGTAGATCGTATCCACCATATCCTGCCGATCAATCGCCAGAGACATCGCCTGTCTGACGGCCTGGTTGTTAAAAGGAGCTTTTTCCATATCGTAAATGAGCAGCTGCGTAGTAAAGAGCGGTCCTTCAGATACTTTTACGCCATCAATCGCCTGCATCAGTCCGATCTGCTCTGGCTGGGCCGGCCCAACCATCATATCCACTTCACCAGCCAGGAAACCAGCCAGCGTTCCGGCATCGTCGGCAAATTGTACAAATACTAGTTCATTCACAGTCGGCGCACCGGCAAAGTAGTCGGCATTGGCTTCAAAACGATAAAATTGATCCGGTTCGTATTCAACGATTTTGTATGGGCCAGAACCAACATTGGTAACGCTGTCAAAAACAACATCATCAGGGTTATCAATCTCGGCCCAAATATGTTGTGGCATAATGGGAACATCAGCCAGGACAGATTGTTCCAGGTTAGGGGTTGGCGCTGAGAGGGTGAGGATGACGCGGTAATCGCCATCCGTTTCCGTTGTTTCGACCGGGGTTAAATCGCGGGTGAAACGGCCGTGGGGGAAATCTTTGAAATAGTCAAATGTAAACTTCACATCTTCGGCCGTAAGCGCTTCGCCATCATGCCAGGTAACATCCTCACGCAAATCCAACATGACCGTCAAGCTATCCTCGCTCGCCTCTGAATTTGTCACCAGCCACGGTTGCGGCACACCTGCCAGATCAAACTGATACAGTGTGTCATATTGCAAGGTCAATAGATTCCAACCGGGGTAACCTGTAACATAGGTATACGGAGTTATGGTAGATTCGTCATCTGTTATTGACATGCGCAAGCTCTCTGCCGTCATCATCGATTCTTCCTCTGGTGCTTCTTCTTCGGCAGGAACCTCAACCTCAACGACACGGGTAACTTCAATCGTTTCTGTGACGCTTTCCCCTTCTACCATGCGCGTGACTTCCACTTCTTCTAAAACAGTTTCCGTAATAACCCGGGTTACCTCCACCGACTGTGGCTGACAGGCAGACAATACAAGCACCCCCGCTAAAGCAACTAAAAACCAGATAAAATGCTTCTTCATTCTCTATCTCTCCTTGTTTTGAGAAAATGCAATTAGTTAGTTTCTGATTGATTTGTTGAGTAATTACCCAGTTACCCTTTCATAATATTGCTTCCACAATTTTGCTTATAAATCTCCTCCTTTTCTCGCCTGCCTACCAAATGTTTAAACTAAATGGCAGGCTACCCAATGCGCCGCAGCCGCCTCGCGGATTTCAGGTTCGGTTACGTCGCAGAGACCTTTTTCAGCGATTGGACAACGGGTATGAAAACGACAGCCCGTTGGCGGCGCAGCCGGGCTGGGTAAATCACCCTGTAGAACCATCTGAGTACGCGATTTTTCCTTTATTGGATCGGGTACCGGGATGGCGCTGAGCAATGCCTTGGTGTAAGGATGCAATGGATTCTGGTATAAGCCGTCTCGATCCATAAATTCTACGATTTTGCCCAGATACATCACCGCCACGCGGTCAGAAATATGACGTACCAGGGCCAGATCGTGGGCAATAAACAGGTATGTGAGGTCAAGATCTGCTTGCAGCTCTTCCAGCAGATTGATGATCTGTGCCTGAATAGAAACATCCAGAGAAGAGACTGGCTCATCACATATAATAAAGTCTGGATTAAGCACCAGAGCGCGGGCAATGACGATGCGCTGCCGTTGCCCACCGCTAAATTCATGAGGGAAACGGTCTATGTGGCTTGGTTTTAGCCCCACGCGATCCAATAATTCTGCGGCGCGCGCCTTTCGTTCGTTAACATCGGTGACGCCATGAACTTGCAGCGGTTCGCCGATTATTTGCCATACTTTCATGCCGGGGTTCATGGATGAGAAGGGGTCTTGAAAGATCATCTGCATACGGCGGCGGATGCGCTGCATATCCCCTTTATTGAGCGTAGCTAGCTCCTGATTGTCAAAATAGACGCTGCCCGCACTGGGCCGGTACAACTGGAGTACGGTGCGCCCTAATGTTGTTTTGCCACACCCACTTTCGCCAACCAGGCCGAGCGTTTCACCACGATGAATCTCAAAATCTACACCATCAACAGCGCGAACATGACCTGTTACACGTTGTAATAGCCCTTTGCGGATAGGGAAGTGTGTTTTGAGGCCGACTATTTTGACGAGAACATTGTGGTTGTTGGTTGTGGAATTGGCAAGGTGATGCGGAGCGGAAACGGCGGTTTCCCCCCTACTCTTTTCCTTGCGCGCCAATTCCTCCCACTTAAAACAAGCCGACCGCAGCATCGGTATATCCGTTGGTTCTTGCAAGGGCAGATTTGTCTGGCAATGGTCGTTGACCATGGAACAGCGTGGGGCAAAGGTACAGTTGTCGGGAGCTTGCAGCAAATCCGGGGGAACCCCCTGAATTTCTTGCAGCGAAATTGGCACAGGTACGTCTAACCGGGGGACAGAACCTAACAAGCCCAATGTATAAGGGTGCCGAGTATGGGCATAAATATCGTGAACCTGACCTTCTTCTACAATACGGCCACCGTACATGACAGCCACCCGGTCAGCCAAATTAGCTACCACACCCAGATCATGGGTGATCCAAATTACCGCCATACCAAACTCTTTTTGCAATCGCTTCACTAAGGCCACAATTTGCGCCTGGATGGTGACATCTAGTGCCGTCGTTGGCTCATCGGCAATGAGCAACTTTGGCCCGCAAGAAAGAGCCATCGCAATCATAACCCGTTGGCGCATCCCGCCAGAGAACTGGTGGGGATAATCATCAATGCGAGCTGGCGGATCGGGTATGCCAACCAGTTCTAGCAGATCGATCGTGCGCTGCCGTGCTGCTGTGGAGCGCATATTTAGATGCAGCATTAGCGCTTCGCTGATTTGATGGCCGATTGTCAAGACCGGATTCAGCGACGACATGGGATCCTGAAAAATCATAGCAATATCTCGACCCCGAATTTGCTGCATTTGCTTGTTAGTAAGTGACACTAGGTCTTGATCTTCAAATAAAACTCTACCGGCAACAATTTCTCCAGGGGGCTGCGGCACTAGCCCCATGACTGAAAGCATTGTTACACTTTTGCCGGAACCAGATTCACCAACAAGGGCAACAATTTCGCCTTCATCGACCGTGAATGAGACACTGTTTACCGCGTGGACAATGCCTTCTTGTGTATAAAAGCGGGTTGTGAGATCGTGAACTTGCAAAAGAGTAACCATGAATTATTTTGTCCGACCTGACAATCCAGAGGAATTAGATTTTTTATTTGGTGATAATGAGGTAAGGAGTAATGCTGTTATGCATGACAAAATTGGTAGAGACTTAATAGTCTTGGTGATTTTCGATTGTAGAATGGGGTAATTCTAGCTGATACCGAAGCTAACAGATGATTATTTTTTTATAAAGAGCCAATTGGCCTATATTCTAGTAGGCCAATTGGCCTATGTGCTATCTGCCATTTTGGGTATCCGTAGTGGGCTCTAGCCATCACATGGTAGACGATGGTTCCCGGCCTGATACCTTCAGCATGATGGGGCAAACCTGAGTCAGGCTTATTCACTCGGGATAATTGGGGCAATATAAGACCGGAAACACGATTGTTTTTCATTGAAAACTCTCCTTTTCCTAAACGTAACGTAAATGAATAACCTTTACTTGGTTATCACATCTTTGCCCTACAATCCTTTCCAGAAGTTTGCTTCATTACCATATAACCAACTGTAAAGGCCTGTCACAAGTAAGCTCTGGCAGTTAATGGCTCTGCATTGAGGTTCACTTTAGGGAAGTGGGTGATAAACCTTCACCTTAACCATAACATTTCATAAATGGGTAAAAGCATAGAATGGCTTGTTTTGACGGTAGGCAATAGAGCCTACTCATTTATGTAAGATCTCGTACAGATACCGTCGGCGGATAGGCATTGATCCTTTGCCGCTTATTAATCAGACCCCCAACAATTGAGGCAGTTTTGTCTGGCACGACCGTTTGGGAGAACTAATAAAAAAGCCAGATTTTCATCTGGCCTTTGACGGGGTTATTCGATTTGAAGGTGATTAATCAATCAATCCATATTAACTGCGGGGGAAGCAGCCTGCCTGGGGACTTTTCTAGCTTGCCAGATTTTCACGAGCAGCAGACCCATCAAGCCAAGCTCGACAACTTTGGTGAGAATGGCCATCCAGGAAAACATACTCACGCTGTGAGTAGCAAAGTAGCCCACAAAAGTAACGACCGTATATCCTAATAGCAGCCAGTAAATCCAGTTACGCTTTGAGACCAAGAAAGAAATTGGCAGCAACAGCGCGTAGATAAGTCCGATGTACCCCAAGCCGTTAAGCAGTAGCAACCCTTTGCCTCGCAAGCCAATGCCCAAATGGAGAAAGGCCGTCATGCTACCCAAGACAATCAGCGCCACCTGTAAAAATGAGGTCGATCTTTTGTTAAGAATAAATGCCAAAGCGATGTTGAAAAAGGTTAAAACGGACGAAATGATCAGCAAAGGTCGGTCATTGGTTAACGTATACAGGATGCCAGTCCGATGCGGGGTTTGGGCAGCCACAGTGGAAGCTAAAACAGTTGCCAACAGCAAGGTAATGGGGAGAATGAGTCTAATTTTTTGCATGAATTTTTACTCCTTGAAAAGTTGTTATTCCGTTGAAACACAAATAATCATTGTTGAACGGGAAAAGATTAGCAAATCAACCCAAAAGATTATCTTAAGATATCCGATAGAAACACCCGCCAAATAGCCTGTTTTCTCGTAAGGCCATTTGACTCTAGGCATCGCCGCAGCAACGCTCTATAAATGCGATGTGGCAAATTGCCCATCTGTTTGCCTGTCAATATCAAGGATGTCTATGCCTGGAAAACGTCATGATGACGCAGAGAAGATCAAAGCGTTAGAACAACAACTACAAATGCAGAAAAGAGCCTGGCGACAAAAGAGGCGGCAGCGGCTGAAAGCAGACGGCCGTGTTGTCGAATTGCCTGCCCACCCGCCACCCATCACTCAATCTGTTACTCTTGGCACAGACCAGGTTACCCAGACACCCATTGATGAACAGCCCACCCCAAACCCGCGTATACTAATTTGGCGGTTAGTGGCCAACAAGGGGTTGTTATTTGTAGAAGTTATGGCGGTGATTGGCTTGTTGATGCTGCTGTTAAACCTGTGGCGCACGCAGCAAACATTAAATCAGGAAATTGCTCAAGTTCAAAAGACCCAAAGTCAGGCTTTGGCTTTACCCACGCCCACTGCCACGCCCGTGATTGATGTAGTAATTTTACCGGGTGGCCACCAGCCCCCCGTTGCCGGCCAATCCCCACAGCCTGGCGAAGCGGGCGATATTCCGCCTCACTTGCTGCCGGCTATCAATGCCTACCAACCACCGTCACAGCCTACACCTTTCCCAGAAATGGCCAGGCGAATTGAAATTCCGACCATTCAGGTGGATGCGCCGATTGTGCAAGATATGTTTGACTGGGAGCAGCTCAAACGAGGGGTTGCCCAAAAAATCGATTCTGCGGCTCCAGGAAAAGTGGGCAACATGGCGCTGGCAGCACATAACGATATTTACGGCGAAATATTCCGTGACCTGGATCAGCTTTCACCGGGAGACCAAATTATGGTTTCAACGGAACTGAGGAGCTATACCTATGTCGTGCGTGACATTCAGATCGTTGAGCCAGCGGATGTTTGGGTGCTGGAACCCACAGATTTTGCCAGGGCCACCCTCATTTCTTGCTACCCATATCGGGTCAACACACAGCGTATCGTCGTTTTTGCCGATCTTGTAGAACCACAGGGCTAATTTTTAGGAGCATTTTATGGAGCAAACGCAAACAACGGCCGTTCCCACTCTTGCAGAAAGATATACTACCATGCTGCACGCTTCCCTTTTTGTGCTGGGATTTTCCCTCATCTTTGTTGTGGGCTGGGGCGGTGCGGCCACGCTGCTCGGTCAGCTTTTCGGAGAGTTGAAAACTATTATCGCCCGGATAGGGGGTGTTTTTATTATTGCTTTTGGTCTATTTAATCTCGGCATCCTCAAAATTCGTTGGCTCAACTACGACACACGGCCGCAGTGGCACACAAACAGCAGTAACCGAATGGCTTCTTCCTTATTAATGGGCGTCGTTTTTGCCGCTGGCTGGACACCTTGTATCGGCACCACGCTGGGGGCAATTCTAACGCTTGGCTTCGCTCAGGAAACTTCTGGCCAGGCCATGCTACTTTCCAGCGGCTATGCCTTGGGGCTGGGTGTGCCGTTTTTGCTCATTGGTTTGGGCATGAATCGGGCAGTGCGAGCGGTGCGCAAGTTACGGCCGTATCTGCGCTATATTCAGATTGCTAGCGGCATTTTTCTCATTGCTATTGGCCTGTTGCTGGTAACCAATCGTATGACGACCATTGCCATTTGGGCGCAGCAAAATGGCTTCTACCTTGATCTACCTTTGGGTGGCGTAGCTCCCACCTATCTGATTGCCATCCTGGCTGGGCTGCTTTCCTTCCTTTCCCCCTGTGTTCTGCCGTTGGTGCCCGCTTACATCGGCTATCTCAGCGGGCAGGCATTTGG
>CBDUOF010000290.1:0-7291 GCA_965368765.1 uncultured Anaerolineae bacterium
CTGCACCACGCCGCTAAAAATAACATCACGCCGCGGACGTTCCCCAGCGCGCAGCAGCGCCACCATGCTGTACACCTGCACCGCCAGCGGCCCTTTTATGTCGCAGGCGCCGCGCCCCACAATGCGGTCATCGACAATCGTGCCGCTGTAGGGCGGCACAGACCAAAGGCTCGGTTCGCCCGGATCGACGTGGTCGAGATGGGTGTTGAGCACCAGAGCGCCCAAGGAGGGATCGGTGCCTCGGATACGGCCGTTTACATTCCCAATCCCATCGATCCACACCTGATCAAAATTTAGCTTCTGCAACTCTGCAGCGACTAGCTCCGCCAGAACCGCCTCTTCAAACGGCATGCTTGGCGTCTGGATCAACCGCTGCGTAAAATCGACACAATCATTTAGCAATTCGTCCCAATCAAGCTTCATCTCTTCTCCAATTAGCCTTAGCCGATAGTGAGCGGTTCTTGGGTAACTGCGTGAGGGCAATTGCCCATTGCTCAATTACTCAATTGCCTTTCTCACCCCAAATTTAATAAATAGACCGAATACGCCGCCACCTCGCGAAAGAAGGAAAAGCTGCGTGAGACGGTATTGATCCAGCGAATGGTGCGTGTAGGCGAGCTGTACGCCTCCATTTTCAATTCGTTGGCCACGGCAAGCGCCCGCCGCATGTGGTTGGGCGTGCTGACGATCAAAAAGGTTTCCAACCCGTTTTGCTGCGCTACCAGCTGCGCATTGCGTAGATTTTCGGAGGTCGTTGTTGAGGTTATCTCGGTCAAAATATCGGTGGCATTTACGCCGCGAGCAATCGCATAGCTGCGCCCGACCTCGGCTTCGGCCATCTCGTCCCGGTTGCCCACGCCGCCGGTAAAAATGAGCGTTTGCACCGTGCCGGACTGGTAAAGTTGCACGGCATGATTGATGCGCTCCCGAAAGACCGCCGACGGCTGTTCCCGCACAACTGCCGCGCCCAGCACAATCGCCGCATCCGCCGGGCGCGTTTCATCCTTCAGCGAAAAGAGATACACCGTGGTTGCCGCATACCATCCTAATAAAATGGCTATGGCCAGGATGCCTGTGACAACACGAGCCAAAAGCCGAACGGCCGTTTGTAAACCTTTCATCAACTTATCCAATGCCTCAATGACCCCCAGCTGATTCCGCCAGCTCCTGCTGCCAAAACCACAGCGCCAGCCACAAGGCCCACATGGGAATGAGCAATATCGCCAATCCGCCCACACCCGTCTCCCCCACCGTGTAAGCCAGCGGCGGCGGCACAAGCGCCTCAACCAGCCCCAGCAAGAGCAAGGCAATGCCCACAATCCGGGTAAACTGCCCCAGGCGGCGCGATTCAAGCAGGAGCTTGGTTGCCAGCCACAGCAGCCACAGCCCCAACAAGGCAAAGCTGACTGTTTTCAGACCAGAATCCCGAATGGGTTCCATATAGGTCCATATTTGGGAGACAAACAGTGGATTCCCTGCGGCAAACCGGGCAATCACCGGCGTGCCTAGCTGGTCAATCAGGCTGGCAACCAGGCCAAAGACAGCCCCAACAATGCCCAAGGTAGTAAATCCGCGGGCGCACTTATCGCCAGCACCTAATTCCGCCAAATGGCTCACCAGAAAAACGGCCGCAACTAAACCCAACCCCGCTCCAACGTGAAAAACCCGCCAGGAGATGGCATTCTCTCGCACAAAGGCAAAAAACAGATCGCTATCATCCCAAAAACCCGAGGGAAGCTGCTGAATTTTTGGAAACCAAACAAATAGATTGACTCCCACAGCCACCAGCCAGCCCAAGCCCAACACCCCGGCGGCCAGCGTACCTAACCGATTATATGACATCGTTCATTCCTCATCATTGTGAAACGTCTCCCGCGCCACGGCCAGCGCCACGCGTTGGCAAAACCATGACGCACCCTGGCTCATTGAAGATGTTCTGCCAGAAAAGCACCCATTTGCTGGGTAAACGTGGCCGGATCCACCGTAAAAATATTGAGGTGACCAGCGCCAGGCACGGTATGCAGCTGCTTTGGCTCATTGGCTGCAGCGTAGATATCCCGACTTTGCTGCACCGGCACCAACCTATCCTGCTCACCGTGGATGAGCAAGATCGGCATGTTTAGCCGGGTTACCGCCTCAACTGAGCGAATATCTGCCAGCGGCTCTCCGCTTTCGGCAACCATGCGGTTGAATACCGGCGAAGCCAAAAAGCCGGGCGCACGCGCAATACCGGGCATAATGTTGGGCAGATTTTCCTCGAAGCTGCTGTAGGTGCTTTCTAACACCAATACGGCCGTCGTTGGCAGCTGCAGGGCGGCCTGAGCCACCGCCGCCCCGCCCATCGACTTGCCCACCAAACCAATCCGGCTGGGGTCAACTTCCGGGCGCGCCTGCAAATAGTTAAAAGCAGCCACCACGTCATTGGCCTCACGGTGGCCCCAGGTCGTGACGGCATCGCCACTTTCGCCGTGATTGCGCATGTCCAGCAGCAACGCGCCATAGCCCAGCTGGAACATGGCGGCGACCTGTTCCAGCAGTGCCCCCCGGTTCCCGCCGAAGCCGTGAACGTAGATCAACGCGGCGCCGTTTGCCGCCTCGGCAGGTGGAATATACCAGGCCACGAGCGGGATCCCGTCCACGGAAATGTGCACGGTTTCTGCAGACAAGCCAAAATCGGCTGGCGTTTTGCCAGGTTGGGTACGCCGAGGATGGAGCAGGAGATTGGTACTTTGTTCAATTGAACGGTTGCCCCACCAAACGGCCGTTCCCACCCCCACCACAATTAGCCCAGCCAGCAACGGAAGCATCCAGCCCATACGTCCTCTCTTTTGTTCACGCTTTGTCATCGCGCTGAGCCATCACCCTGGCCATCGCGATTGCCCTCAAAGGCGCCCATCAACTGCAGCACCGCCATCGTATTCAGCGTCGCTTTCGGCACAAATGAACTGACCATCACATATTCTTGATCCTTGCTGCCGTCCTCACTGCGCTCTGAGCAGTGGGCATTGCCGCCCGATGGCCCCAGGCCATCAATCGACGGCAGGCGCTGCCAGAAATGATTGCCGTCGCTCAGCCCACCCCGCTCCTCTGGCAGCACGGTAAAGTCCAACGCGGCGCCCGCCTGCTGCCAGACGGCAAACAGCCGATCTGTCGCTTCATTCCGTGACCAGGGCGGCGTTTTACGGTAAAGGTTCAGCGTCACCGAACAGGGGTATCCATCCAGCGCACTGGCGACGTCAGATTGCCCATTGAGCGCCAAAATTTTCTCTACCGTTTCGTCATAAATGTCTGGCTGAAAGGTACGCATCTCCAGCCACGACTCTGCCTCATGCGGCACGCGGTTGGTCACCACGCCGCCGCGCATGGTGCCTACGTTCACCGTCACATCCTTGCTGTAATCGGTTATGGCGGCCAGCTTCAAAATCGTGTGGGCCATCTGCACCACGGCATTGGCGCCGTTGGGATGGAAGCTGCCAGCATGGGACGCCCGTCCCTCGGTTTGCACCTGAAAGATGGCCATCCCTTTGCGCGCTACCACCACCTGGTAGGTATCGTCCACCTTGCTGCCGCCTTCAAAAATGAGACAGGCCAGCGTATCTGGCCCCTCCAGGCGATCGACGCAGAGTTGGCCAAAATCTTCTGCCTCCGCTTCTTCCGACGCATCCACCAAAATGACCCAGTTTACCGCTTCAAACTGCTCTGGCGCGTGTTTGCTCAGGGCATCGAGCATCATATAAATGAGGACCGTCCCCCCTTTAATGTCCACCGTGCCCGGCCCGTAAATCCGATCCCCTTCTTCTCGCCAGTGGAAGTTGTTGCGCTCTTCTTCGTGGGCGGGGAAAACGGTGTCCAAATGGGAAACAAGGCCAATTTTCTGTGAGGTACGGCCGTTTCGCGTCAAGACCAAATGTTTGCCATACTGTGGGATCGCCGATTGGATAAATTCGGCTTCAAACCCCAGCCTGGCAAAAAGAACGGCCGTCATCTTGCCCAACTCATTGACGCCCTGGGCATGGGCTGTAAAGCTGTTGATGTTCACCATCTGCCGCAGCGTTTCCAAATATTCCGGCAGATTCAGGCTAAAATGTTCCTGTAAAATTGAGGGAAATAGTGTGCGATCCATGCGACCTTCCTTAATTCGTTGATTGTTTCATTTTTCTATCACGTTCAGATGAATTAGGCGAATCAATCTTGGCATTTTTGGCCGACTCTTTTGCCCTATTCAGATAAGCCACGAACAAGAACCAGCATGCCAGACGCGCAGAACCTGTCGTTCCTGCGCGGAATCGGCAGCGTGTCGGCGGCTGTCCGGCTGACGCTTGCTGCTGATTCCCAACTGCCGGGTGCGTTTGCCGTTAATGGCGGGTAAACTAAGCGCCACGACAATAAACAACCGGGACACCAGGTGCCTTCGTGCACCGTAACCCAACAGTGAATGCATGCAAAATTTATGCACAGATTTCGCAGATTTCCTTTTGTCTGTGCCCTCTGTGATAAGCCTTTGACCCGGGAGTGCGCGCTCAAAATTGACGCTAGCCAACTGACGCAGGCCAACTGAAGCGTGTGCCCTATTAAAACAGTCATAGGTACTCATCATCATCACCTTAGCGGGTTTGTCCCAGACGGTACAAGGAGTGTAAGTTTATGCGAGGTGTGATTGCCGCTGGAGATAGAGAAACGGCCGCTGCAGGAAAAGCCATCCTGCAAGCTGGAGGCAATGCGGTGGACGCCGCAGTTGCGGCTGCCTTTGCCTCTTTTATTGCAGAAATTGGCGTGGTTCATTTGGGAGGCAGCGGCATTGCCCATCTGTACGATCCGCAAAACGGCCGTTCCCTCGTCTACGATTTTTTCAGCAACACCCCTGGCCTCAACGGCACCCCCGGCAAGGCGCTCGATTTTAGCGAAGTGACGATTGATTTTGGGGCAACCACGCAAAACTTCCAGCTCGGTCGCGCCTCCGTGGCGGTGCCCGGCAACATTGCCGGACTGTGCCAAATGGCGGCAGATTACGGCCGTTTGCCCCTCAGCCCCTTGCTGCAACCCGCCCTTAATCTGGCCAAAGATGGGCATCCCATCGCCCAATTTCAGGCCGAAACCTGTACCCTGCTCCAGCCGCTGTACACCCACACGGCAGGCATGCGGGCAATCTTTTCGCCAAACGGCCGCATGATTAAGACGGGCGAACTGCTCAACGTGCCGAACCTGTACGACACCCTAAAAACCCTGGCCCGCGAGGGGGCCAGCTTTGCCCAAAACGGCCGTCTGGGTCAGGCGCTGCTGCAGGACCAGGCAGAAAACGGAGGCTTGCTGACCGCCGACGATTTAGCCAATTACCAGGTGGACAAACGGCCCTCTATCCAATTGCCCTACCGCGATTATGAAATATTACTCCCGCCCCCCAGCTCCACCGGAGGCGTCCTGACGGCCTTTAGCCTCAAGCTACTGACCCACTTTGATATGCAAAAACGGCCGCATGGCTCTGCCCACCACCTGCAGCTGCTCTACGAAGTGATGGTGGCGACCAATCGCGCCCGCCCGCTGTGGGAAGAAGTCAGCGAATCCTTGCCCGCCGCCGAAGCAATCGACCGTTTTCTGGATGACGCATTTGTGCAGCGCGCCGTTGCTGACGTGCGCGATGCGCTTGAGAGCCATCAACCCTCACCTTTTGCCAAGGAGCCGCCCGCGCCAAACAACACCAGCCACCTCAGCGTGATCGATAGCGACGGGCTGGCGGTGAGCCTCACGACCACCGCCGGGGAGTCAGCTGGTTACGTCGTGCCCGGGACGGGCTTCATTCCTAACAACATGATGGGCGAAGCCGATTTACACCCCAACGGCTTCCACAGCCGCCCCGCCGGGCAGCGCATCCCAACCATGATGACCCCCGTCGTGGCCTTGCGCCAGGGCCAAACCAGAGTGGTGCTGGGCAGCGGGGGCAGCATCCGCATTCGCAGCGCCATTATGCAAGTGCTGAGCAACGTCCTGGATTACAAAATGACGCTCGACAAAGCGGTTAACATCGCCCGGGTTCATGTGGAAGATGGCGCGCTTCAGTGTGAAGCGGGCTTTCAGGTTGAGGCAGTTGATCAGCTGGAAGCGATGGGGTATCCGGTGAACCGCTGGCCCACGCGCAGCATCTATTTTGGCGGGGCACACAGCGTTTCCCGAACGAGAAACGGCCGTCTTGTGGCCGCCGGAGATAATAGACGCGGCGGGGCGACGGCTGTGGCCTAAAAATCAGTTGTGACTCCATCCAGATTCTTGTGTCAAAAGAGATACTTGCGAAAAAGTTATGGAATGGGGAAATGACATGATCAAGCCAAAGGTGCTCATCGTTGAAGATTCGTTAGAACTGGTCGCGTTATTTACCGTGGCGCTTCTGGAAGCAGGCTATGAAGTCAACTGCCTGACAGACGGTGCTGCCGCGCAACGTTATCTGGCGCAATCCGTGCCCGATTTATTGGTGCTTGATTTGCAATTACCCTACATAAGCGGTGAACATCTGGTTGAGCAAATTCGGCAGGACGACCGCTTTAGCCAAACCCGCATCATTATTGTCACGGCCGATTATCGCCGGGGGGATGCGCTGGAGGAATTGGCTGATTTGGTGCTGCAAAAGCCCGTAAGCTACCGACAGCTGCGTGATTTGTCCAGCCGGTTTACGACGCCACTCTCCGCGCCGCCCTTGTCCCATTCTCAGCCTGAAAACAGGGGCCCGAACTAAACAGCAAGGAACCGATCAGCGCAGCGTTAGATCGGCAATCATGGTGAGAAAAACGGCCGTTTCCAGCTGATTATATTTGTCTGACGGCGCTTCGGCCCAGGCCACAATATCCTGCCCATCCTCCACACGCACCATCAAAAAGCCCCAAATCGTGCCTTCGTCTGGGTCTTCGTAGCTAAAGTCCACCCGCAGCCAAACCATACCCCCCAGCGGAAATTCATAGGGCTCACCCGCCAACTCAAAGTTCTCCACGCCATCACTGGCATCGCGAACGAGCGTGTTCAGCACGCCAAGCGTGTCTAGCGCGGTGGGCTCCGTGCGCAGCGCCACGAAGGTGGTGGCACCGGCACCAAACCATTGCCAGCTGCCCACCTTCTGGTAAGCAAATGTGGCCGGTTGGGCCACCGTAAAGCCATCCAGGGTGGCAGTGGGCCAGCGGCCCGGCTGAAGCCCAATCCCCACGTCCCGATAGGCCCAGCTGTTGGCAATGGTTTGCACAACGGCCTGCGTCGTGGCCTCATCGCTCGTCAGACCGTCCACATCCACCACATAGCCAGTCCCTTCGTG
>CBDUOF010000291.1:0-7270 GCA_965368765.1 uncultured Anaerolineae bacterium
AAACACGACAGGTTAAAAGCCTGTCGTTTTTGTTTTCCACGACTTATGACACGGGCCAGGCAGGTTTTTGAAAACCCGTCTGACTTGGGTACACTTCAAGGACCTATTTTCCACTGTTTAACATTAAAACAAGTTGACTGTGACACCTGCAAAGCGGGTATTCTTTTAAGGTGCAATGTAGCGTTCCGCCATTCGTGGAACTAACAGTAGCTGGCTATTGTTGGCTACATGCTCTTTTCGTCACTTGAAAGGGTTAGAAAGGAAGTTAATATGAGCTATCAACCAGTAGCCCTCATCATTTTGGATGGATGGGGTATTCGAGAAATGGAACATGGCAATGCTGTGGTCCAGGCGCGCACGCCTAACTACCATGGCTGGCTAAACAGCCGCGAACGGTCTATTTTGGACGCATCCGGGCAGGCTGTAGGCTTGCCAGATGGGCAGATGGGGAACTCCGAAGTGGGTCATCTCAACCTGGGGGCTGGTCGGATCGTGTACCAGGACTTAACCCGGATCAACCTCGCCATTCAGGAGGAGCGGTTTGCTCAGCAAGCAGCCTTGCGTGAAGCGGTTACCTACGTCAAAGGCAATGATAGTAAGCTGCATCTGATTGGTCTGATGGGAGATGGTGGTGTCCATAGCCACCAGGATCATCTATACGCTTTACTAAAGTTGGCTGAAGAAGCCGCAATCGACCCAATTGTGCACGTCATTACCGACGGCCGTGATACGCCGCCGCAAAGTGGCCTTGGATTTGTGCAGCAGTTAGAAGGGTATCTGACTGAACATCCGGGCGTGATCGCTTCGGTGTGCGGCCGTTATTACACCATGGATCGGGATAATCGCTGGGAACGCACGTCGCTGGGTTACCGCGTGATGGCGAACCATGAAGGGTATGAAGGGGCCACGGCCGTTTCTGCTTCTGCTGCGTTAGAAAAATCGTACAGCAACGGAGTGACAGACGAATTTATCTTGCCTGTTGCGATCGATGCGGGCGGGCGGGACGTGACCATTGCCCCGGGCGATTGCCTTGTGTTTTACAACTTCCGTGCTGACCGCATGCGGCAGTTGTTAAAAATCTTTGCCTTTGCAGATTTTGATGGCTTTGCACGGCCGTTTATCCCTGACCTGCATCTGGTGACGATGACCAACTACGAAGCCAGCTTCCCCGTTGAAGTAGTCTTTCCCGATGTTGAGCTAACCAATGTATTGGCCGAAGTGGTCAGTAAAGCAGGGCTGAAGCAGTTCCACGCTGCTGAGACGGAAAAGTATGCCCATGTTACTTACTTCTTTAACGGTGGGGAAGAAACGCCGTTTCCCAACGAGGCACGCCACATGCAACCGTCACCCAAAGTGGCCACATACGATCTCAAGCCAGAAATGAGCGCCTACGAACTGACCGAAGCGGTGTTGCAGCGGCTAAAGGATCATGATGATGATTTCATTTTGGTTAACTTCGCCAATCCAGATATGGTGGGACACACCGGGGTGCTGGAAGCGGCCGTTCGTGCCGTTGAGGCTGTCGATGAATGTGCTGGACGGCTGGTGGAAGCAATTGTGCAAAAAGGCGGCGCTGCCTTGATCACAGCCGATCACGGCAACTGCGAAATTATGGTCAATGAGACAACCCATGATCCCCACACCTACCACACCACACAACCAGTCTCCTTTTTTGTGCTGGCCAATGAGTACACTTGGCTGCGCCCACGCGGCATTCTAGCCGATGTAGCGCCGACGATTTTGCATCTGATGGGCGTGGCACAACCAGAAGAGATGAGCGGCCGTAGCCTGGTGGAATAAGAAGAATTTTGCACCGCAAAGCGTGCGGAGAGTTCATCGAGTTTCTACTCTCTGCGCGCTTTATTTCCTCCGTGGTTCATTAGGCTCTATCAAAATATTGTCGATTAGGCGCGTTTGGCCGAAGAAAACGGCCGTTGATAACAGTACCCCTTCTTTTATCACCTCTAATTCCGCTAAGGTTTCTGGATCTGCGGCACTCACATAATCCAGACGAGCCAGGGACACGGCCGAAATCATTGCCTGCATGAGGTGGCGCAGGCCATTGCCTGATCGTTCGCCAGCATCATACGCTTCACGCGCGGCTGTGAGCGCCTGGTAGAGTATTGGCGCTGCCCGGCGCGCTTCAGCAGAGAGTTTGGCATTGCGTGAACTCATCGCCAGGCCATCTGGCTCACGACGCGTCGGGCCAATCACCATTTCTACATTGAAATTGAGATCGCGCACCAGCTGGCGCAGTACAATCGTTTGCTGGGCATCTTTTTGGCCAAAATAAGCTCGTGTGGGCTCCACAATATTGAACAGCTTGGCCACCACTGTGGCCACACCGGCAAAATGGGTAGGTCGCGAACTGCCCTCTAGCGATTTTGTTACCTGGCTCAACGTGATGGTGGTCTGGAAATCTGGCGGATACATAATTTCGTCGCTGGGCGTGAAAACCAGATCAACGCCGCTGGCTTCCAACTTGGCTAAATCACCTTCCAGATTGCGCGGGTAGCTGCCGAGATCTTCTGTGGGAGCAAATTGGGTGGGATTGACAAAAATAGTTACGGCCGTTTGCTCGTTTGCGGCCAAGGAGAGCTGCACCAGCGATAGATGCCCTTCATGTAAATAGCCCATCGTGGGAACCAGTCCCCAACTTACGGCGGGATCCGCCCACCGCTGCCGTCGCACCACCGCGACATCTGATGTAACAATCATCTCTTATTCCTTTGAAGTTCTCATTTTGAAAAGCGCGCCTATGGTTGGTTGGCCGCTGCGATTTGCCTATCAAGCTGCTGCAGGATTGCCTCTGACCGTGAATCTTCGGGCCAGTTTCCTAGCTCGGCTTGACGGACAGCCGTTGCCAAGACAGCGTTCACCGGCGTGGCAATACCATAACGACGGCCGTATTCAACCACCGCTCCACAAATCGCTTCGATTTCCGTCGGACGGCCGTTGGCCAAATCCTGCCGCATCGAGGAGTGATTAGCCGACGTCGCCTGAGACACGGCCAATGCCTGTGCTGCTGCATCGGCAAAAGGAAGCGGAATGCCTTGGGCTGCCGCCACCTTGGCTACCTCTGCTGAGGCTTGCGCCATTAGCCGTCGTGCTGCCTCATTTTCTGCTAGAAAGCCGTTGGTCACTTGCAACACGGCCGTTAGTGGATTGATCCCTGCATTTATGGCCAGTTTGCCCCATACCAGGCTCAGGGCATTTGCTGCCAGGCTACTTTGAAAGCCTGCGGATTGAAAGAGCGACACAATTTCATGGGGAGGAACGGCCGTATCCAGCGAATTTGCAATATAGGTATGACCTTCGCCAGCATGCCGTACCACGCCTGGTTCTACCATGGCGGCACCTTCGGAAGTGATGCCTAAATTGGCTCGATCCTGTCCAAGCAAGCCCGTCAGCTGTTCTAAATTGCCCAGGCCATTTTGCAGCGTCAGAGCAACGCCTGTTGGCGATAGGGCTTGTTTTGCCGCCTGCGCTGCGTGCTTGGTCTGATGACTTTTTACCAAAATTAGAGCGAGTTCGGCGGGAGCGGCCGTTTGGGGATCATTGGTGACTGTGAGCGGCATGGTTTGAGAACGGCCGTCTGGCAGGATAAGCCGCAAGCCTTGTGTCCGTAAAACAGCGCGTTGAGCTGGCCAATTGCCCACCAGCGTCACTTCCGCCACCCGGCTGAGCCTGGCACCAAATAGACAACCCATTGCCCCAATGCCGATTATGGTCACGCGCATTTTAGCGTCCCGCAACGGCAGCTAAAAATGCCGCTTCTTCAGCAGCGTTCATGGGGTAGGTGTGTTCTTCTGCTGGAAAAGTTCGGCTGCGAACTTCTTCGCTATAAGCCTGTACGGCCGTCACCACTGCTTCGCCTATCGCGCCATACTGCTTCACAAAACGGGGCTGGAGTCGATCATAAAGTCCCAGCATGTCATGATAGACCAGAACTTGCCCATCACAGCCAGCCCCGGCGCCAATGCCGATGGTGGGTATGGTGAGTCGCTGGCTAATGTGGGTTGCCACGGTTGCGGGAATTGCTTCCAAGACAATTGCAAAGCAGCCAGCTTCTTCCAGGGCCAACGCGTCGTCTAGCAGAGATTTAGCCGCAACGGCCGTTTTCCCCTGAATACGAAAGCCACCCAGTTGAGACACCGTTTGCGGCGTCAGGCCAATGTGCCCCATCACTGGAATTCCTGCCCGCACGATAGCCCGCACCGTATCGGCCATCTCTCGACCACCTTCTACCTTCACGCAATCCATTGCCGCTTCCTTAAGAAAGCGACCAGCATTGCGCACCGCTTCTGCAACGTCGGCCTGGTAAGAGAGAAACGGCATGTCACCGACCAAAAAAGCGTTCTGCGTTCCCCGGGCCACGGCACGGCAATGGTGCAGCATTTCATCCATGGAGACCTGAGTCGTGCCGCTGTAGCCCAGCATTACCATGCCTAGAGAGTCTCCCACCAAGATAATGTCAATATCGGTTTGATCCACCAAAATGGCCGCGGTGAAATCATAAGCCGTTAGCATGGTAATCGGAATCTTGTTTTGCTTGCGCTTTTGAATATCGAGAATGGTTACTTTTTTTCGGCTCATAGGAAATTCCTCTTAGTCGGGGCAAATTACAGCCAATTTGTAATCAATTTTACCCTATTAGTGACTTTCATCTTAGTGATTTATAGCGCGTAATCGTTGATAATGTATTTATATCTGAGAACTACTATTTCTGGAGAGGTTTTGATGAATTGGTTACCGGTTTTTATTCTTTTGACAATTCTAATAGTAACATTTATTCCTACACCAAAATCTGAGGAACCAAACGACGGTTTGCCTTGCTGATTGGCCGCCTTTTCTGGCTTTGGTCAACCTCCTTAAGTATCGCGAACTATCTTGGTGAAACCGAGGCATTTTATTGCGGTTTGCTTGAGGAATACGGCAGATTGGCACCCTCTCTAATCCCAAAAAAATCCCAAAAACCTGCCGTTTCACCAAAATCTTTCTCCTAAAGCCCACCTTCCCGTTTTCCCTCTTACGTTACGTGCTAAAATTGAACTATGTCTGGTGGTTTACTTGATCCCCGCATTGTACGTTTCCCCCCTTTGGCAGAGGGTGACTGGCTAAACGGCCGTTCGCTTACCCCAAATCAGCTGCGTAGCAAGGTTATTCTCATCGATTTTTGGGATTATACCTGTATTAATTGCCTCCGGACGCTCCCCTATCTAAAACAGTGGCATCAACGGTACGCCGAGCTTGGCTTGGTGATTATTGGCATTCATACGCCAGAGTTTGGTTTTGCCCAGTTTCGACACCATCTACAGGCAGCAATCAACGAATATGAAATTCCTTATCCCATTTTGCTGGATAATGATCAGGCAAATTGGTCGCAGTTTGCTACCAAAGCATGGCCCACGAAATTCCTTGTCGATTCGGATGGCTACATTCGTTTTAAGCGGCAGGGAGAGGGGTATTATCGCGAGACTGAGCAGGCGATCCAGACGCTCTTGCGGTTGCGCAAGCCAGACGTGGTGTTACCTGATTTGCTGCCGCCTCTGCGACCAGAAGATGTGTCTGGCGCGGTCTGTTACCGTCCGACCCCTGAACTGTACGCCGGATTTCAGGGCGGTGGCTTGTTTGGCGGGGCACTGGGCAACCCGGAAGGGTATGTGCCCGGTAGCCCGGTGATTTATCGCTTGCCACCGGTAGGCGAGTGGCAAGAAGGTCATTTCTATGTGGACGGCATTTGGCGTGCCTGGCCAGAGGCGTTGGCCTTTGCCGGCGAACAAGGTGGGGAAATTGTGCTGCCGTATTCGGCCGTCTCGGTCAATGCGGTGCTGGCGCCTACGGCCGATCCGGTTGAATCAGTGCTGGAAATGAAGCCTACTGAGGCTGAACCGCTTGTTGAAGTGGTACAAGACGGCCGTTTCCTAACACAGTTACAGGCGGGCACCGATGTGGTTTTTGGGGAAAACGGCCGTACGTTTGTGCGGGTCGAGCGTCCGCGCATGGTCAACCTCGTCAACAACCCAGGGTTTGAAAGCCGTACGTTGCGTCTGACCTTTCAAGCCCGCGGCCTGGCGATATATGCCTTCACTTTTACTGGCTGCCTTGCTTCACCGCTTGATCCCCGGGATGCTGAAACCTTTCGCGTGCCCTAACAAGCCCACTGACTGTCACGTTAAGCTGAATTGCTGACTTAAATCGGCTGCGTCCTCACGTAAGGTGGGCAGATGCGGGTATTCTGGCTGATTGGCTAATTGCGCCTCAATGAGCGAAACGCCTGGGGAAAAGGCCTGCATTTTGTCGTAAACAATCTTGGCTTGTTCAACTTCATTGAGCGCCTGGAGGCTGCGCCACAAATAGTAATGAGCTTGCAGTTCATACTCTAAAAAGCGAAGGGAGCCGCTGATGGCGTCCATGAACGAGGCGGCGGCCTCACGGAACGCCGCTTGGCGAAATTGACACAGACCCAGATGATAGCGGTAAAGTGCGTTTCCGGGCTCCAGAGCCAGGGCTTGCTCAAAGCTTGTTTGGGCGCTATCGAATTTTGCTTCCGCCAAATAGACCTGCCCCAATGTATTGTATACGGGATGGGCGTTGGGCTTGCGGGAGATGGCTTCCTTGGCACTACGTTCTGCACGCCTAAAGTCTAGCTTAGTCAAATAAATGAGGGCGCGCAGCTGGTACGATTCCCAATAATCTGGCCGGGCCTCAATGGCCCTGTTGACTAAATCCAGGGCTGTTTCGCTGTCGCCAGCGCGAAAACGGCGGAATGCCACACGATAGGAAATGGGGGTGTTCAATACACCGTAAAGCAGCAGAAATAAGAAGGTAGCGCCAACACCAACCAGCGTGGCTGTGACGCTGCCGCGAATCATTCCCAGACTAATGCCTATGAGAGCAGGGACGGCAATAACAACGGCCGTAATTCGTAACCGTTTCTGCGCGTTTCGCGTCCAGAAAAGGAGCAGGAACAGGAGGGAAATATTAATGAAAATAGCAACGGCCGTATTGAATTCGCCGGGGGTTATCAGGTAAAGCAGGAACCCCGCCAGCCAAATAATGAGGGTAATGGCAACGGGTAAGATCAAGCTGGCTCGCAGTTCCTTTTTAGACAGGCTATGGGCCGAGGCCGCCTTTGGTTTTGAGGGTGTGTCAGTCAAATAGCTGCTCCAATTGGTCAGAATGCACCCAATAATATCCTAAATTGATGCCGCCGTCTGGTATCTTTCAGATTCTTTTTGCTAAACGGACTAAAGTCCGGTAAAATATG